>CAXTRY010000014.1:0-18797 GCA_964246805.1 uncultured Acidobacteriaceae bacterium | reverse complement strand
CCGGGGCCACCTCGTCCCGAACCTCCGGGAGGAGGTCCGCCCTGAGCGGCCGCGCGGGCAGCCGCGGCTTCCGTGAGTTTGCCGAAGCCGAACGTCTTGGAGACGCGCACGTTCATGGTGAAGAGCGCGGGACCGGTGCAATAGTTGATGGGAATCGGTGTGTAGCTGGAACCTGAAGGCGGCGCGACAAAGTCGCTCGCCACACCGCAGCGCGCGGAGTTGCCATTAGCAAAGTACGGACGCCCGTTGAAGATGCTATCTCCATATACATCCGTACCCGTGGTAATGTTGTACGGCGTTCCAGACGAGGCGATGATGAACGGACTGATAGAAAAATAGTGCGGCGCAGTGACGTTGCCGCCGAGAAAGAGGCGGCTGCGCGTGTCGAAGTTGGCACGGCCATAATCCGCGCCGATGTTGTAAGGAACGGAGGGAAAGGAGGTCGCGCCCGCGCTGTCCGATTTAGCAAAGTTGAGAGCGTAATAGCCGAATAGTGAAAAATAACGGCTGCCGCGAAAATTGATGTTCGTGAGTAATTGATTCTGGCGGAAGACTGCCTCGGACTGGAATTGGTATGCGACTGGACGGATGGTGCTGCCGATCGGGGTGCCTTGAACCGGGGAATCGACGTTCTCGCTGATAAATTGATGTACCCCATGCGCATTCAAATAGTTGACCGAGAGGGTGGCTCCGCGAAAGAGCTGCTGGTCTGCTCCGATAGCGAACTGCATGGTGTACGGGCTGCGAAGATTAGGGTTGACAGTGTAAGTCTGATTCCCGCCGGCGACGAGCGCGGTTTGGCAGGCGTTGAAGTTACTGGGCGAGCAGCCGTTCGATCCCTGCCCTTGGGGGAAGACGGCAAGCGAACGCACCTGATTGATGCCGTTCTCCTGTACGGTAGTAAGAATATTCGCAAGCTGGAAACGGTCGTAGAAGATACCGAAGCCGCCACGAACGACCGTCTTGGGACTGCCTTTCGCGCTGCCGATGCCGTAGGCGAACGAGATGCGCGGGCCCAAATCATGATGCTCCGAGACGACATTCTGTACCTCGTAGCGCAAGCCATAGGTGAAGGTCAGGTTGGGGCGTACCTTCCAATCGTTTTCAGCGTAAACCTCAAGATCGGTGTAACTGGTGTTCACACCGCTGTTGATCTTGGTGATGGAGAACTGGCTGGGCGTATTGGCGATGTAGCTGGCAATACTGTTGTACGTAAAGATCCCGTTTGCGCCATTCGTCGTGGTGTTCGCCTCGGTGGTGCGCCGCAGCCGTCCGCCGAAGCGGATGAAATTCTTGGCAAGCGCAATGGACGTATAGTTCTGGACCTCAATGTGGTTTTGGGAATCGGTGCTGGTGCCCGCTCCCGAGCCGCCCGTTGTAAACGAGCCCTGCACATTCAACGTGGGTGCCAAACTATTTGCGTTCACGTTGTTCTGGCTGCGCTGGTATTCGAACCTCGTCTCGTTGATGACCTTCGGACTGATAATTTGCGTGTCGGAGACTTGAATCTCCTGCTCGGTGCTGGTGGTATTGCTGCCCGCGGCCTGGAGCACAAATGAGCCGACGCCATTGTTTTGCTGGGTGTTGGACTCATACTGATAGCGTGTGGTCAAGGTATTCTTATCGCCCAGCGCAAGGTCGAAGCGTGGCGTAATGTCCCAGCGGGTTTGCGGAATGCTGACGGCGGCCTGGTAGGAGAGAGCGCTACAGTTCGCGTCGCCCGGCTGGCAAACAGTGGTGGGCGAATTCGGGTTCGCGGCAATGGTCCCATTGACGATGGCATTGTCCTGAATGGAACGCCGCGAGCCGCCAAGCGTGAACGAAGCGTTTTTAGCAATCGGGCCGGTGACGTTTCCGAAGAAAAAGATGGTGTGGTACGGCGGCTGAACAATGGGCTGCAGTGGAGCGGTTTGTTGCGCCGTGTTCAGATTTTGATTGAGTAGCGGATTACCCGTATTGAACGAAGAATCGTTGGCGTTAAGCTGCGCCTGGCCGTGGAACTTGTCGGTGCCGGGTTTGGTGAAGACCTCCACGCGTCCATAACCCAGGCGGTCATACTGCGCGGAGAAAGGGTTCTGGTTGATCCGAATCTCACGTATCGAAGATTTTGGTGGAAGCTGGCCACCGGTAAACCCGTCGATGTAGACCTGCCCTCCGTTAGGACCGGCAGCCGGACCGGCAAGGGCCGTAAGCTCGGAGGAGAGCTCGTCGGGGTCATCGGAGAGGGCTTCGAGATCCTTGCCCTTGATGACGGTGGAACTGGCGTTTGAGTCCTGATCGACCGAAAGAGTGTTAGCCTGCGCCGTCACTTGCACCACCTGATCCTCTTCCTGAATGGCCATTTTGACGTTGATGGTCAGGCTTTGCCCGGCGGCGACCTTTACACCCTGGCGCACGAAGGTGGCAAAGTTGGGCATGGTGATGGTGAGGGAATAGGTACCGGCAGAGACTCCCGGAACGGTGTAGCCGCCATCGCTCCCGGACTGCACGATGATCGCCTTTCCGTTGCCGGGCGTGAGGGTCACGGTCGCGCCGGGGATGACCGCACCGTCCGGGTCGGCTACGCTGCCGCGTAAAGTGCTTTGACCTTGGGCCGGCTGCGTACCCGCTTGGGTGGTGGCCGGTCGCGGACCCAATGGCTGCTGCGCGACCATTGCGCTAGACCGGCATAATGCCAAAGCAAAGACAGTGGTGAACACTGGATGAAACGAGCGGTGAAAAGACATACTGTATCTCCGGGCGATAGGGCTCAGGGGTTCAGGGAAGCGAACGGGAGAGAAAGTCACTAAGGTGTACCGCCTCCACCCCCCTCGGGCGCGCCGTTACCGACATTCCATGGGGATAAGGTTACCGCCTGGGCACCGGTGGCGGAAAGGATCGGCTCCACTCCGGAGAGCAGCGTGACGGCGGTGACGTTATCGCTGCCCGGCAGTGCCTGCGAGGCGACAATCATCACCGCGTCCCCGGTATGAAGGTCGGAGAGGGTCGCGGCCGGCAGGCGCGAAAGCATCTTGGAGAGGTCCATGCCGGCGGAACGGCCTCCGCCGCCCGATCCAGCGCCGGAGCCACCCGGACTGCCACCGGAGCGGCCCGCATTGGATGTGCCCGCACCTGAAGCAGGAACCGTGGCTGCGGTAGCCGGCGCGGAAGCGCCGGAAGAACGTCCGCCGCCTGAAGGCGAGTCCGCTGAAACTGTAGCATCTCCTCCGCGCTGGCGTTGCGCAAAACGAGCCGCAATCTCCGGTGGCAGCTTCCGGACATCGGAGTTGGCGGTCACCATGACGGTAAATGTCTTCTTGGTAGTCAAATCCCTGAGGGTCAATGTTCCTGCCGCGGCGTTGACCGACGTCAAGGTGCCGGAGAGATTACGGAACGATCCGCTGACCACCTCATCGGCTTTGATCGACAGGCCGTCGTCGGACTTCGCGCCACGCACCTCAAACTGATCGCCTGTTTGTATCTGCGCCAGCGTTCCCGGCTTGGCGTCCTCGAACTTAATCGAATCGCTGGCGTACCGGCGAAAAATCGTGGTGGAAGAGGTGTTTACCTGAATCTTCTTGGCACCGGAGGAGAGGGTCAGCGTCCCGTCCGTTCCCGCCGCCGTGACGATCCCGCCTACGCCGCGCCGTTGCCAATCCCCCTGCTCCGCCGCATGTTTCTGAGCGATGTCGCCGGACTTCATCAAAATGACACGGCTGGCGGTGAAGCTCTCCGGCGTATCGCCCGGCTTGCCGCTGACGAGCACCTTGTCGCCGGGCGAGATATCGGAAAGAGTAATAGGCTGGGCGGTCTTCAGATCGGTGCTGCCGGGTGCGACCTGGAGGACACGCACACCTTCACCTACCGCAATGGTGCTGGCCGCACCCGCGTCGGTTGTGACGGTAAGGCTCCCATCCGCGACGGATTTGACCGTGCCGCGCTGCGATGCCGGCTTCGCGACAGCTGCGGCCACCTGCGCGAGGGCGGTTGTATGCAGGGAAGACAGATACAAGCATCCGACCGATCCTACACAGAGTGACAAACTTGCGGTACTCCTTGCGATTCTCAAGAAGTTCATCGTGGTCCTCTTCCGCTCCGGGCTTGCTGAAAATGGTTTCCAGGCATGATGTGAGTACGATTCACGCGAAAGAAAGTTTCTGGCTGCCCCAGACTAATGCGTGGAGTTCAAGGCAGCCTGAAGATCGGTGACGCAGGTGTTGCCGGCTTTTTTCTTCGATTCTCCGGTCGTGGTGGTGAAGAAGGGTAACTCGACTCCCCTAAGATTCGACTTCATATGGACCCACGTATCGAGACGAAGGCTGTAAGCGACGCCCGTTTGTCCATCGGGCTCGATCTTTGTCGTGCTGGTCCCAGTGCGATCGGTGTTTTTATTGAAAGTGAGCACAAGGTCGGCGGACTCGGCATCGTCGACCACCGTAAGGCGGCCCCAGCGTTTAATCGCTTCAAGCGCGCCTTGTTGGATGGCGTCGATATGCGTTTTGTTGACGATGGCGACCGTTTTTGCGGTGCGCGCCTCCCTGGGAATAGACCGAATGATCGTCTGTGCCAATACGGGCAGCATCCATATCGACGCTAGAAGAATGGTAGAGATTCGGTTCCGCATAAAAGGTTTGTTCCGCTCATGGAGCATGTCGCGAGTCAACTATGCTCCCTGCCGTGCCAGAACCACGAGGCTGTCGGGAGGCAGCGTCACGCCCATGACTGTATGTACGATCTCCGGCCGCGAAGCAAGACAGATCGGCAGCGCTTCCCCATTGGGGATTTCCACGGCCTCTTCGCCGAGATTGAAAGCCACCAGCACCCCGCCGCGGCGCATGGAGAGCCAGCGCTTCTCTTCATTGAAGTCGACAACGACATGGCCGAGATCGCCATCGTTCAGCGAAACGGACTTTCGCCGCAAATGAATCAACGACTTTACCCACGTGAGCATTTCTTTATGCTTACCCTCGTGTATCTCGTTCCAATCGAGCTTCGATCGCTCAAAGGTCTCCTTCTTCTCGGGGTCGGGCACGACGGCGGGGTCCCATCCGAAAGCGGCAAACTCTTTCTTGCGCCCTTCCGAGACCGATTTAGCCATCGCCGCGTCTTCGTGATCCGCGAAATATTGGAAGGGCGTGGAAGCCGCGTACTCTTCGCCCTGGAAGAGCATCGGGATGCAGGGCGCGGTCAGGACGATACCCAACGCGACCTTAGCCCGGTCCATGCCGATGAAATGCTCCAGCCGGTCACCGATCGCGCGGTTGCCTACCTGATCGTGATTTTGAATAAAGCCGACAAAATGATGCGCTGAAAGGCCGCCCACCGGACGTCCATGGCTGCGGTGACGATAGGTGGAATACTTGCCGTCGTAGATAAAAACGCGGCCAAGTGCCTTGGCAAGATCGGCAAAGGTGCCGAAGTCGTCGTAGTAACCTTTGCCTTCCTCGACATGCAGCAGCGTGAAAAGCGCGTGGTGAAAGTCGTCGGACCACTGGGCATCCATGCCGTAGCCGCCCGCCTCGCGCGGCCGCACCAGCACGGGATTATTCAAGTCGCTCTCGGCGATAAGCACCAAACGCCGGCCGAGAGTCGCCGAAAGAACATCGACTTCGGCGGAGAGTTGCTCCATAAAGTGGATAGCTGAGCGGTCCATGAACTCGTGCACGGCATCCAGCCGAAGACCATCCATATGGTAATGGCGCATCCACATCAGCGCGTTGTCGATGAAGTATCGCCGCACTTCGTCGGAGCCGGCGTCTTCAAAATTGATCGCGCTACCCCACGGGGTATGGTGTTTGTCCGTCGTATAGGGGCCGAACTTGCAGGTGTAGTTTCCTACCGGGCCAAAATGGTTGTAGACCACATCCAGCAGGACGGCAAGACCACGCACATGGCAAGCATCGACCAGCCGTTTCAGACCGTCGGGGCCGCCGTAACCATCGCGCACCGCGAACAAGGCAACGCCGTCATAACCCCAGCCATGCTCGCCGGGAAAGGCGGCGACCGGCATGATTTCGATGTGCGTGATGCCAAGTTCCACCAAGTAGTCCAGATGCTCGATGGCCGCGTCGAAGGTACCCTCCTGCGTAAAGGTTCCGATGTGCAACTCATAGATCACGGCACCTGTTAGCGGCGGTCCCTGCCATTGCGCGTCGTGCCATTTGAAAAGGCTTTGATCGTAGAGGCGTGACGGGGCATCGACCCCCTTGGGCTGCCATTCACTGCGCGGGTCGGGGTAGGGCGCCGGATCGTCTCCGATCAAAAAACTGTAGTCTGTGCCGTGGTCCGCCCCCGGCACCGTCACCCGCCACATACCATGCTTATCCGGTCCGTTCAGCGGCACCTCCGTCTCCGTCAACTTGACGGCAACCTTCTTCGCCTTGGGTGCCCACACCGCAAACTCATGCATTGCTTGTCTCCATGATGCTTGTTCCTGATGGCTCAGGTATTGGATTGCTCGCTGGTCAACAACGCGACGGGAAAGTCCTTCAACAGCTCTTCAACCGTGACACGTTCTCCTTCGAGTGTTTCTCCCGTCAACTCGTTGCTCCATCGCCCGGAAGGCAGTGTCAGCGTGGTGTCGCCCCAGGCTCCCGCAAGCGTCTGCGGCAGACGCGGTACAACCGTGATAACTGCTTCGCCGCGCAGGTAAGCGACCGCGTGATTGGATGCTTTACCCGAGATGGTAAGAGGCGTGTAGGCGGCCTCCGCGCCGAACCAGCCGGGCCTGCGCTTCCGGAGCATCAGAGCGCGATGAATCATCCATAGTTTAGGGAGTCCTTCGTCCATGCGCGCCATGGCGAGTGCGGCAGATTCGGCGCAACGGAGTGGATCGAGTTCCTTAAGCAAATTGCGGCGACACTCGTAATCGACCGGTCGACGATTGTCGGGGTCCACAAGCGAGAGATCCCACAGTTCGCTGCCCTGGTAAAGGTCCGGGACGCCGGGAGATGTATATTTCAGCATTGTTTGCGCGAGCGAGTTGACGCGGCCGGAATGGATGATCTTCGCGACAAAGGTTTCGATCTCTTCAATAAACCCCGTCGAAGTGAGGGTCGCTTCGATGAAACCATTCAGCGCGTCCTCAAACTCCTTATGGTTGGCCGTCCAGGTCGTCTGCTGCTTGGCCTCGCGAGTGGCCTTCTGCATATAGGCCTTCGCGCGATCGACCGATAGAGGCCAGGCCCCGATCAGCGTCTGATAGTAAAACCATTCCGTATTGCGGTCGGGAAAGCCGCCGGAGCGCAGATTTTCGTTCATGCCGGCCCAACGCGCGACCGTGGAAGCGAACTCCTCCGGTATCTCCGACAACACCGCCAGCCGCGCCCGCACGTCGTCGGAACGCTTGGTGTCATGCGTGGAAAGCGTCGTCATCGTCAGCGGATGGGTCCGCTGCATGGTCGCTTGATATTCGTGGAACTCGGCGATTGTAAGCCCGTCGCGGCCGGGATCACCACCTACCTCGCACATGCCGGTCAGGCGGTTGTAGCAGTAGAAGGCGGTATCCTCAACGCCCTTCGCCATGACGGGGCTGGTGAACTGCTGAAAGCGCATCAGGAACTCGGTCTCGCGCTTGCCGGGCGTCTCCATGGTCAGGACCTTGGCGAGAAAATCGAACAGGCCCGGATCGATATCGGAACGCTTGGACTTGGCACATTCCGTGGCGTTTGCAATGTGCTCACGGTCATCGCCGTTGATCTCGTCACGCTCGGGGACGACATAAGTGCGATAGACCTTGAAGCACGCGGCGGCTTCGCGAACGGCACGGCGAATCTCGGCGCGGGTATAGTCGCGCTCGTTGCGATTGTCCTCGCATATCTCGACGAAGAGGCTCGTGAGGCGGTTGACATCGCTGCCCAGCGCCTCCTGGGTAACGGCAATCTTCTTGTCGTGCGCGATGGACGGAAAGTCGGTCGGCTCGCCGGTAAAGTCTCCATAAATCTGGCTAAGTTCGGCAAGTCCTTCCGGACGGACGAGCAGCCCGTTGACGACATTGAGGAAGTCATAGCCGCTGGTGCCTTCGACGGGCCAGGTCTCCGGCAGAAACTCCCCGGGCTCCAGTATCTTCTCGCCGACGATGTACGCCTCGGGAGCTTTCGCCCGCAGGCGCTTGAAGTATTCGAGCGGATCGCGCAAACCGTCGGGATGATCGATGCGAACGCCATCGAGCACCCCGCGGTCCAGCCAATCGAGGATCAGCGCATGCGTCTCTTCAAAGACGTGTTCCCTCTCGACGCGCAGACCGATCAGGGTGTTGACATCGAAGAAACGCCGATAGCCAAGCTGCTGGTCCGCCGTCTTCCAATACGCGAGGCGATAATTCTGCTGATTGAGGAAATCGTCAAGCGCATCCTGGTTTGCATTCAATTCGGTAACGACACGGTCGATCGCCTCGCAGACGCCTTCTTCCTCCGAGCACAACCGCGCCAGCAGATCGAACAGCACCCTTTTGTCGCGGTGCCGCGCCATGATCTTATTGCGATCCCAGGAGGCTGGCTCCGGCAGACGGCGAAACGAGATCGCCAGAAAGCTGAGCAGATCACTTTTCGCATACTCCGCTGCTCGCAATAAGACCGCGGGCAAGGAACGCGGCGCGACGGGCAGCGACTGGCTCGCCGCCTCCACCACGAATGCCGTGCCCGTGCGAGCCACCACGATGCCCCCCGATTGCAATACACGCCCATACTGATCGCCGAGAACCGGCACCAGCACCTTGTCGCGCAGACGCTCCTCCTGCGGCTGCCAATCAATGTCGAAAAAAGAGGCGTAGCGGCTGGCCGTACCGTTTTCAAGGACGTCCCACCAATAGCGGTTTTCCGCGCCTAGCGCCATATGGTTCGGTACGATGTCGAGGATCTGACCGAGGCCAACTTCGCCAAGCACGCGGCAGAACCGTCCATGTGCCGCGCGTCCGCCTAGCTCATCGTTCACCCGCTGATGGTCGACCACATCATAGCCATGCATGCTTCCCGGAGCGGCCTGGAGGTAGGGAGAGCAGTACACATGCGTAACGCCAAGCTCTTGTAAGTAAAGCGCCGAAGCCGCCGCATCGTCGAAGGTAAAGCCTTTATGCAGTTGCAGGCGGTACGTGGAAAGCGGTATTCGGGGCATAATAATCGGTGCCGATCGTCGTCAAAAATGCCAGCACGTGTCACGCGAGGCCTAGTGTTTTGGTTGATTAGAGCCACGCCTACCCGCGCAGGTTGCACAGTCGAAAATTCGTTTTCTTATGGCTTTACCGGCATGTTGAGGTGTTTTCCGGTACCCACTCCCCTGCCAGCGCAAACGCCGCGTGGACTAGTGCGATATGCGAGAGCGCCTGGGGAAAGTTCCCCACCATGCGCTTCGCTTCAGGATCGTACTCTTCCGAAAGAAGGCCTACATCGTTGGACAAAGCCAATAACCGCTCATATAAAGCCTTCGCATCGTCCTTTCGTCCGACCAGCCAGAGATTGGTTACCATCCAGAAACTGCACGCCAGGAACGCGCCTTCGCCCCCGCTCAGGCCATCCTGCGCCGTCTTCGTGTTGTAACGCAGCACGAAGCCGTCCCTCATCAGGTGCTTTTCGATGGCTGCTATGGTGCCGGCGATACGCGGATCGTCCGGCGGCAGAAAGCCCACCATGGCAATCCGCAGGCACGAGGCATCGAGGTCCTTCGAGCCGTAGCTCTGTGTAAAGCTGTTCAGCTTCTTGTTGAAGCCCTTGGCGCAGACTTCCTTGTGGATCATGTCGCGATTCATCTTCCACCGGTCGAGATCCACATGCTTGCCGTCGTATCGCTCCACGTGTTTGATGGCCCGGTCGAGGGCTACCCAAGCCATCACTTTCGAATGGGTAAAGTGGCGTCGCGGCCCACGAACCTCCCAGATACCCTCATCCGGTTCCGGCCACACATGGCATAAATGATTGACCAGTGCCGTCTGCAAGGAACTTGCCGAGACGCGAATGTCGTCATCCGCCTCCGGTGTACGGTCAAGCGCCGCGACCACCTCGCCGAAGACGTCCAGTTGAAATTGATTGGCTGCTCCGTTGCCGATCCGTACCGGCAAGGATTTCTCATATCCTGGCAGCCAATCCGCCGTCCACTCCGGTAGTTGCCGCTCGCCGAAGATGCCGTAGATGGTCTGCACCTGCTCCGGTGCCCCGGCAACCGCGCGCATCAGCCAACGTCGCCATGCGACCGCCTCCTCGGTGTACCCGGCATACATCAGCACTAGCAGCGTAAAAGCGGTGTCCCGCAGCCAGCAATAACGATAATCCCAGTTGCGGCCGCCGCCAATGCGCTCCGGCAGCGACGTCGTTAGCGCGGCGACGATACCGCCCGTGGGCTGATAGGTCAGCGCTTTGAGCACCATAAGCGATCGCTCCACCGCTTCGCCATACTTACCGCTATAATGGGTGCGTTCCGCCCATTTCGTCCAAAAAGCAGTGGTCTCTTCAAGCGACCGGACGGCATCCAGTTCCTCCGGCGCCTCTTCGAGCGAAGAGGCGTTCGTCAATGTAAAATGAACCGTTTCACCTTCGCGCAGGGTAAAGTCGCTGACGGTGGACATACCCTCGCCTTCAAGTTTCAGGTGGCCATCGCCCACCCGCCGCGCGCGCAACACGACCATGTCGGGACCGGCGATGGCTCGCAACTCCTGCTCCACCTGCGTCACCCAAGGTACGGTCCGGCCATAGTCGAAGCGAATCGCCAGATCCATGCGCATGGCAAGTTTTCCGCGTGTGCAGGTCACGATCCGCACGATGCGGGAGTTACCCTTCGCCAGCCCGTCGGCCTGCGGCGGCATGAAGTCCGTAAGCAGCACCTCGCCGTCCTCCGTCTCGAAGCGTGTCTCCAATATCATCGTATGCGGCTTATAGGTCCGGTCGCACCTCTTGAGTCTCTTTACAGGCGCAACCTTCCAATAGCCATGATCGCGCGTCCCTAACAACGCCGCGAAGCACGCTCCCGACGCGAAATCCGGCCAACACAACCAATCGATCGAGCCTAGCCGCGATACCAGGGCCCCAGTTCGGCTGTCCCCAATCAATGCGTAATCTTCAATTCGCGAGCCGTATTGCTCCCCTCGCTTCTTCATCCAGTCTTTTTCCACGCCGCCTCTCGGTTCCTATCTCGTCATCATCGTATACATCAGCAACCGTGCATTGCACCGGCGGCATCTGTATGCACAGATCACCTTCTTGGATGCAGATAGAGGGTAATACGCCGATGGCACGCATGCGTCGAGACTGGACATCATGAAACCTGTAGAAGGCCGCACACGCATTGTGATCGAAGAGGTGCAGCCGCGGGTAAACGGCGGCCGCTATCCCGTGAAGCGAATCATCGGCGATCGCGTGGAGATCACCTGCGCCGCCTTCGGGGACGGACACGACCATGTCGCCGGACGTATCGTCTATCGGCGCGAGAGTGAACGGCGTTGGCGGTCCGCTCCCCTGGCAGCGATCAGCAATGATCTGTGGACCGGCAACTTTACCGTGGATCAGCTTGGCTTATGGGAATACACCCTCGAGGCGTGGATCGACCACTTCGATACCTGGGCGGCCGACCTGACAAAACGCCTTGCCGCTCAGCCAGACCCCCGGGAACCCACGCAGACCACCCAGCCCCAAGACATTCCGCTCGCCCTGCGCTCCGGCGCGCTGCTGCTGGAGACTACCGCCGCTCGCGCTAAGGGCCGCGACAGGAAACACCTGGAAGAGATCGTTACCTCGTTACGCTGGCTTGCCGACCAAAACGCCACTTTTTATGAAAACCCCATCACGGACGAGATCATGCAGCTCGCCGCCCGATATCCCGATCTCACGTACGCCACCCGTTATGAGCACGAATTGCCGCTCTGGGTCGACCGTCCTCTAGCCCGCTTCTCCGCCTGGTACGAGCTTTTTCCTCGCTCCGCCGCGCCCGACGGCGACCACCACGGCACCCTGAAGGACGTCGAAGCGCGCCTGCCGGAGATCGCAGCCATGGGCTTCGATGTGCTCTACATGCCGCCCATTCATCCTATCGGCACGGCATATCGCAAAGGCCCGAACAACTCCGTCACCGCGCAGCCGGGCGATCATGGCAGCCCTTGGGCCATCGGCGCGCCTGAGGGCGGGCACAAAGCCATTCATCCCGAGCTCGGCACCATGAAGGACTTTGCCGCGCTCGTGAAAGCAGCTGGAAAGCACAAGATCGAGCTCGCCCTCGACATCGCCTTTCAGTGCTCCCCCGACCACCCCTGGGTCAAGGAGCATCCCAGCTGGTTCATCACTCGCCCCGACGGCTCCATTCAGTACGCCGAAAATCCGCCCAAGAAGTATCAGGATATCTATCCGCTCAACTTCGAGTCGCCCGATTGGCGGGGCTTATGGGAAGAACTGCACTCCGTCTTCACCTTCTGGATCGAGAAAGGCGTATCGGTCTTCCGCGTCGACAATCCCCACACCAAGGCCTTGCCCTTCTGGGAGTGGTGTATCGCCGAAATCCACAAAACGCATCCGCAAGCTATCTTCCTCGCCGAGGCTTTTACCCGCCCGCACGTCATGTACTCGCTCGCCAAGGCCGGTTTTACGCAGAGCTACACCTACTTTACCTGGCGGACGGAAAAAGAAGAGCTTCAAACCTACTTCGAAGAAATTACCAAGCCGCCGGTGAGCGACTTCTTCCATCCCAATCTGTGGCCGAACACGCCGGACATCCTCCATGAGTCTCTCCAGACGGGTGGCCGTCCAGCCTTCGTCCAGCGCCTCATCCTTGCCGCCACGCTAGGTGCTAATTACGGTATCTACGGTCCCGCTTACGAGCTGGCCGAAGGCCGCCCGGCCAAACCCACTTCAGGCAAAACCGGTTCCGAAGAGTACCTCGACAGCGAAAAATACCAGCTGCGTCATTGGGACCGCGACGACCCGCAATCCCTAGTTCCGCTTATCACCCGCATCAACCAGATTCGCCGCGAAAACCCCGCCCTACAGTCCGATGGCTCTCTCCACTTCCATCCGGTAGATGACCCCGACGTGATGGCCTACAGCAAGACTGAAGGCGATAACGCCATCCTCGTAGCCATCAATCTCGACCCCCACGCCGAACATGCCGGCTGGATCGATCTCGACCTCGAACACCTGAATCTTCCCGCCAACGATCCTTTCACCGTGGAAGACCTACTCACCGGTGTACAGTATCCCTGGCAGGGCTCTCGAAATTACGTCGCCCTCAATCCTCAGGTCATGCCCGCACACATCTTTCGCATAACGCAACTGATATAAACCTACTGAGGAGTGAACACGGCGGGCATCCCATCAGTCTAAACTCGTCAGGCAACACTCCCGGCACGATATATTCCTCTCAGCAGTCCCTCGCCGCATCCAACCGCTTTGGAGACCACACACGCGTGAAGAAAGCCGGCAGTGCCACCGATCCTCTTTGGTATAAAGATGCCGTCATCTATGAAATCCATGTCCGTGCTTTTATGGACTCAAACGGCGACGGCATCGGCGATTTTCAGGGTCTGCTCTCGAAACTCGACTACCTCCAGGACCTCGGCGTCACCTGTCTCTGGCTGCTCCCCTTCTTCCCTTCACCCTTGCGTGATGACGGCTATGACATAGCCGATTACACCGATGTCAACCCCAGCTACGGTACCATCGCCGACTTCCAGCAAGTCCTTAATGAAGCCCACCTGCGCGGAATGCAGGTAATGATTGAACTGGTCATCAATCACACCTCCGATCAGCACCCCTGGTTTCAGGCCGCGCGCAACGCTCCCCCCGGCTCCCCCGATCGCGAGATGTACGTCTGGTCCGACTCCGTCGAGCTCTACAAAGACGCTCGCATCATCTTCACCGACACTGAAAAGTCCAACTGGACCTGGGACGACACCGCCAAGCAGTTCTACTGGCACCGCTTTTTTTCACACCAGCCCGATCTTAACTTCGACAATCCGCGTGTCATGGATGAAGTGCTCAATGCCATGCGCTTCTGGATGGATATGGGCGTCGATGGCCTTCGTCTCGACGCCATCCCATACCTGGTCGAGCGTGACGGCACCTCTTGCGAGAACGTGCCGGAAACCCATGTCAAGATCAAAGCCATCCGCGCCGCGATCGACGCCGAGTACGAAAACCGGCTGATCCTCGCCGAAGCCAACATGTGGCCTGCCGACGTCCGCCCTTACTTCGGCGACGACGACGAATGCCAGATGGCCTTCCACTTCCCGCTGATGCCGCGCATCTATATGGCGCTCCGCCAGGAAGACCGTCTACCTATCACCGACATCATGGCGCAGACGCCCGACATCCCACCAAACTGCCAGTGGGGTCTCTTTCTGCGCAACCATGACGAGCTTACCCTCGAGATGGTCACCGACGACGAGCGCGACTACATGTATCTGGCCTACTCGGCCGATCCGCGCATGAGGATCAACGTGGGCATTCGCCGTCGCCTTGCGCCGCTGGTGGATAACAATCGCCGCCGCATCGAGCTCCTCAATTCCCTGCTGCTCTCCTTTCCCGGCACCCCCATCCTGTACTACGGCGACGAGATCGGCATGGGCGACAACATCTATCTCGGCGACCGCAACGGCGTCCGTACCCCCATGCAGTGGAACTCCGACCGCAACGCCGGCTTCTCCAAGGCCGTCCCCGCCAAGCTCTATTTTCCCGTCATCATGGACCCCATCTGGGGCTACCAGGCAATCAATGTCGAAGCGCAGCAATCCGATCAATCGTCTCTCCTGCACTGGACGCGTAACATGATCGCACTTCGCAAGCTCTTCCAGGTCTTCGGCCGCGGTACGCTGGAGTTCCTCACCCCCGAGAATCGCAAAATCCTCGCCTACATCCGCCGCTACGACCCCACCGCCGCGTCCGTTCAGGAGACAGCAGCCTCTGCGCCCACTTCGAGCGCTGAAACCGTCCTCTGCGTCGCCAATCTCTCCCGCTTCGCCCAGCCCGTCTCGCTCGACCTCAGCCAGTTCGCCGGCATGGTTCCCGTGGAAATGCTCGGCTACGTCACCTTCCCAACTATCACCGCCGCGCCCTACCCGCTCACCGTCGCGCCCTACTCCTTTCTCTGGCTTGAGCTCCAACCAGACCTGCGCCGCCTGGAAGCCCCGCCCGCCCCCGCTGAAACAGTGAAAGACGGCGCGGACGGCGATCTTTTGTCCCATGGAATCGGCGGCCTGCTCACCGGCTCCGGCCTCGATCTCCTCCAGCGCTCCCTGCCCAACTATCTTCAGCGTCAGCGCTGGTTCGGCGCAAAATCCCGCACCGTTGACACTGTGCGCGTTGCTGATTGGGTTACCTTACCTGCCCAACCCAACGACCGATCCACCGCCCTTCTCCTCCTCGAACTTACGTATGCCGACGGCGCGACCGATACCTACCAGCTTCCCCTCACCTACACCCTCGGTGCTGAAGCTGAACAATTCCTCGCAGCCTCCCCTGCGGCCGTCCTCGCCACGCTCAACACCGCCAATATTCCAGCTGTCCTCCATGATGCCTTGGGCCGCGAAGAAACCCGCCAACTTCTCCTTTCTCTCATCGAGCAAGGCAGTGCCCTTTCCCTTGACAGTGGCGCCACCCTTGAAGGCCACGCCAGTACCGCCTTTGCCGCCGCCCGAGGCACTGGCACGCTCCCTTCCCGCACTGGCTCGGCCGAGCAGTCCAACACCTCCGTCCTCTACGGCAAGCAGCTCATTCTGAAGCTCTTCCGCCGTCTCCAGCCCGGCGAGAACCCCGACACCGAGATCGGCCGTTTCCTCACCGAAGTCGCCCACTTTCCGCGTATCGCTCCGTTCCTCGGCGATATTACCCTCACCCCCGCCGATACCGCTACCGAACCCACTACCCTGGCCATGCTCCAGGGTCTGGTTGAAAACGAGGGAGATGGCTGGGAGTGGACCCTCGACGAACTCGGCCGTTACTACGAGTCATGCGCCACCTGCCCCGTTCCCGCTTACCTCGGCGGAGCCGCCGGCTTTCTCTCCGATATGCCCGTACCCCGCGAAGCACGCGAGCACGCGGGCTTCTACCTCGACGCCGCCGCGCTGCTCGGCCGCCGTACCGCCGAGATGCACCTCGCCCTTGCGACCCCAACGGACAACCCCGCCTTTGCCGCCGAGCCCCTCGCCGCACCCAATCTCCTGACCGACGCCCAGCGCATCGACGCTCAAATCAATCTCACTCTCGAAGCCCTGAAGCGCGGCATGTCGCAGCTAACCGACTTCACCGCCGACGCCGCCGCCCTGCTCCTCTCGCAACGTATTGACCTCTTTGCCCGCGCCCACGCCATATCCTCCACACCGCCGAAGGCCGCCGGCCAGCGTATCCGCATTCACGGCGACTACCATCTGGGCCAGATCCTCCGCGCCAAAAACGACTTCGTCATCCTCGATTTCGAAGGTGAGCCCGCTCGCTCGCTCGCCGAGCGCCGCGCCAAACAATCTCCGCTTAAAGACGTTGCCGGGATGCTACGCTCCTTCTCCTACGCCGCTTATGCCGGTCTCGACAAGTTCACCCAGCGCCACCCCGAAGCTGCCCGCACGGTCGAACCCTGGACGCAGCTTTGGCAAAACACCGTCTCCGCCGAGTTCCTGCGTGCCTACAAAGCCGCCATCGCCATCCATCCGCATCTCATTCCACAAGCCGATGAAGCGCAGCTGTTGCTGAACGCCTATTTGCTTGAGAAGTCTCTTTACGAGCTCTTGTATGAATTGAACAATCGTCCGGCGTGGGTCCGCATCCCTCTCGCCGGGATTCTCGCTCTGCCGAAATAAACACATCGCGCCCTAGGAAGATACGCAGAAACGACGATCACGATGGCCTCTCTCGAAACCACCTCCGCTCCCGTCTTTGTCCCGGCCGACTCAGCTACCATCCCCGGTCTGCTGGTTAGCCTCGCCTCGCAGTCGCCGGAAGGGCTCGACACGACCCTCGTCCATCTCGCCCAGGCTTTCCCCGGACAAACTGTCATGGTCGCCTCGCCCGACGCCGGTCCTGAGGCCTCCTCCCCAGCCGGAGGGGTTCACCTGCTTCCTTACAGTCCGTCAGCTACATCCTCTTCCTCCTGGGTGTTGAACGCCGCCGACTACTTCCACACTTACAAACTTGCCACGCAGCACCATGCGACCACCTGCGTCCTGCTCGGCGGCGAAGCTCACACCCTGCACCCCGGTGCCATCCGCGAGCTCGCGCTCGCCGCCATGAACGCCGATCTCGTCGTCGCCCGCTACCAGACAGGGCCACGCGAGGGTCTGGTCAACTCAGCAATTCTTTACCCCGTCTCTCGCGGCATCTTCGGCGCGGCCGCGCGCTTTCCCCTGGCGATCGATCTCGGAATGTCCCTCCGCATGACCGAGCGGCTGGCCGTCACGGCACAACGCTTTACCGCCGCCGACCAAACCGAGGCTCTTCTGTGGCCAGTCGCCGAAGCCGCCACCGCCAACTTCGCAATGACCGAAGTAGAGGTCGGCACCCGCACCCTTCCCACGCCCAACTCGCCCGACCTCAACTCGCTGCTCGCCCATATCACCGGCTCCCTTTTCGCCGAAGTCGAAGCCAAGGCCACCTTCTGGCAGCGTGCCCGCGGCACCCATCCCGGTCAAGCGCTCTCCACACACACCGCCGACTCTTCCATGCCCGAAATCCACCCCATGCTGGACGCCTTCCGTCTCGCCTACACCAATCTCCACGAGATCTGGTCGCTCGTCCTTCCACCTAACTCGCTCCTCGGCCTTAAGCGCCTGTCCGTCGCTTCCGCCGCAGGCTTCCGCATGGCCGACGCTTTGTGGACGCGTATTGTTTACGACTTCATCCTGGCCTATCGTCTGCGAACGATCAACCGCGGCCATCTGCTCGGCGCCCTCACTCCTCTCTATCTCGCATGGGTCGCTTCGCACATCCAGTTAGTTGAAGCGGGCACTCCGCCCGAGACCCATATTGAGGCACAGGCCGCGGCTTTCGACGCCGACAAACCATATCTTGTCTCGCGCTGGCGCTGGCCCGACCGCTTCAATCCGTGATCCATCGATCAGTTACAGCCTCGATCTCAAGTTGCTCATCATGGGAGTCCTGAATATGATCCACATCGCCGCACTTACACTCTTTCAGCAGGCCGCTCAAGCGCCGCTTTACGACTCCGTACCCACCCAACCCGCCTACGCTGACGCCAACTCCATGTGGGGCCATATTACTGAAGCCCTTCAGCAATCCGTTTACCGCGTCACCTCGCTGCTCGTCAGCATCCTGCCCGGCCTGCTCGCGCTGGTCATCGCTCTGGCCGCGCTTACCGCCATCGGCATGGGGCTCAGTTGGGTCCTGCGTCGCATTCTCACGGGCCTTAAGTTCGATGAGCGCTTCGCTTCGAACCAGAATACCGGCGTCGCCGACTGGTCGCCCGCCGCCAGCCCCACGGCCCTCGTCGGCCGCGTCGCCTTCTGGGGATGCGTCCTGCTCGGATTGATCATTGGTGTCTCCGCGTTCGATGCCTCCTATGCCACCGGCTCTGCCCTCAGCTTCTCTTTCCTGCCCTATTTCACCCACGCCATCAGTTCGCTCTTCCTGCTCATCATCGGCAACATTGTCGCCCGATTCCTCGCCCGTTCCATCCTTATCGGGGCCGTCAACGCCCAGCTCCAGTACGCCCGTTTCCTTTCACTCGGCGTAAAATGGCTTGTGCTCGTCCTCACCGCCGCCATGGTTCTCGACCACCTGCAAATCGGCGGCACGGTGGTCGAACTCGCCTTCGGCATCCTCTTCGGCGGTATCGTCCTCACACTTGCCCTCGCCGTCGGCTTGGGCTCCCGCGACATCGTCAGTCGCTCGCTCGAACGC
>CAXTRY010000013.1:0-48905 GCA_964246805.1 uncultured Acidobacteriaceae bacterium | reverse complement strand
CGAAGGTGGGGTCGCCGGAATTGAGGACGGACTCGTCGAGGAAGCCGATGATGGCGTACAGGGCCATGTGTGCGGTGGCGTCGGAGTAGCCGAGCGCACGCATGTCCTGGACGGCGGCGGAGATCATCTTGCGGATGTTGGCGCGAAAACCGGCGGCATCCGCCACGCGCTGGGCGGCGTAGCGCATGCGGAGGATAACGGTGAGGACGTCCTGGAAGCAGAGGGCGAGGGAGTTAGTACGGGCTACAGTTTGCAGCTGTTGCTGGGCAGTCGTCATGATGCGTTTGCCTCGAGGATGATTGTCAATTCAAAGACGGCATCGCGGATGTCGCCGGGGATGTAGACGCCCACCTGCTTGGTTTGCAGGATGTGTTGCCAGCAGGCTCCGGCGGCGGAGATGGAGAAGTAATGCATGTCGGCTTGGGCGGAGATGGCGGTCGGCGGGACTTGCAGATGGATCAGGTCCAGGCCTGGTAAAGCGCGTTGAACGAGCTTGGGAACGCCCTCGGCGGAGCAGAGCTTGATGAGCTGCGGGGTGAGGCGAAGGAGGTCGGACTCGGGCAGTGACGAGCGGATGCCGAAGACCCAGCGTGCACGGCGGAAGGCGCGGTCGTCGTCCACCGGGGCGACGTGGATGTAGGCACCGGCCTTCTGGAAGTTGAGCGTGATGGTGTTCGAGGGGACGACGATCTCGAGGTGGCGGCGGATGTGCTGGTCGAGCGTGTGGAAGACAGAGGCGAGCTTGAGGTGGTTGTAGGCGGGAATCTCGTCGGGCGAGGACTCGGTCGAAAAGGTGCAGAGCGCACCGGCGAGGCGGGCGAGGTCGAGATAAAGCTCTTCGGGATGGCTGTTTTTGGCGTCGAGGTGCTGCTGGAGCGAGGGCAGCGCGGAGCAGAGGGCGTGGAGGAACCAATAGTTGGCGACGTCGAGTGCGGAGGTGCCGACCTCGAACTGGCCTTCGCGGCGCTTGCCCCGGGTGACGGTGGTGATGCGCTCGTGAAGGTGTTCGATAAGGCGCTTGAGCAGGAGCAGGAGGCTCTCGTTGGCGGAGATGCGGAGGCAGGGCGGGATGAAGTCGGGCTGGACGGAGAAGCCGCCCTTGCCATCGCGGTAGATGAGGGCGAGCGGAAAGGAGATGCTGTCGGGGGTGAGCTGGGCCTGGCTGACGAGTGCTAAGTTCTTATTGCCGAACGCCACGGTGTACTCGTCCTGGGAGATGGTTTCGTCGGGGAGGGAGCGCTCGACGGGGTGGTAGCGGGTGGGAAGGCTGCCGGTCGCATCAGTGTCCAGGCCGTTGGTAGAACGTTTGGGAATCGCTAGGTAGAGGACGATCTCGCTATCGGTGGGGAAGAAGAGATCGCGGAGAGCGACGGGCGGTGGGGCAGGGTCGCTGTCGGGGATGTCGAAGATGAGGCCGTCGGGGAAAATGCCCGAGGCGTAGCGTAGAACGGCTGTGCCGTTGCGGATGGCTTCGGTGTCGAGCGCGAGCGAGATAAGGCCCCAGGGATTGCGGCGAAGATGGGCGGAGAGGAACCAAAGGGAGTCTTCGAAGTAGCGGCTCTGCGTCTGAAAGTGGTGGGGGCCAAGGTGCATGCCCTCCGACCAGACGACGCGCGAGAGAAACTTCATAGGGGCGTTCCGTTCTTTCGTTCGAGGCGCGAACAGGCCGCGCGGGATGGATGCGGGTTGCCGGGCAAGTATACAGCGGACGCGGGTGGATGTTGATGCGTGGACCCGGCGTAAGAGGAGCTTAGGCTAAGGAGCACCGATTGATCTATGATTTTCGCACCGCATGTGCCTGGAGCGAAGGGCTCGCGATGAGGTGTCAGTGTGGCTGGGGACGATCTGATGAAGAGCGAGACGGGGGCGTCGGCGACGGATGTGTTCGACACCTTGCCGAAAGAAGAATTGAGGAAGGCGACGGAGCCGGTGCGTCCCGTGCCGCCGGTCGTTCCGGCGGTCGCGAGCGTGGAACCGGCCACGGCGGTTTCGAGCGCGGGGTTTACCCAACTGCTGCGGGCTTTGAACTTCGACCAGGTAAAGGCACCGGAGAAGGCGACGGTCGCTGATCAACCCGCGAGTGGCAATTTGGCGGTGCCGGGAATGCGGACGATAGTTGACCCGGAGGCTGGAACGCAGAGGAGCGTTGCACCGGTGGTGTCGGCCCAAGTAACTTCATTTCTGCCGCAGAGTACGCCTGTGATGCCGGCATCGGCGCCTCCCCCACAGGCGGAGGGTTCCTTTACGCAGTTGTTCCATCAACTGGAAGAGCCTTCGAGTGATATAGCTGGTACTCCTCCGGTATCTGCATCGGCGAGCCGGCCGGGATCGTTTACGCAGCTGTTTGCGCGCGTCGATGCCGAAAGTAGCGGGGTCGAATCTCTTCATTCAAAGGCTGCAAGCAACCAGCCTGTCGAAATGAGCCGGCACCCGGCTGAGCCGATGGTTGAGCGCGCCTCCGTGGAACGGACGGAAGATCGGGATACATCAGCGGCAAATTCGCAAGGGTCGTTCACCCAGATGTTTGAGCGGCCAGACACAAGGGCTTCGGAGTCGGTTTCCGTGCCGGCAACGGCTACAACACCCGTTGGCGCGGAGGATGCGCCGGGTCGTCCGGGATCTTTTACGCAGATATTTCAGACGTTTGGGGAGACTGCTCCAGAGCAGCCGAAGCAGGTGGTGCGACCCACCGTTGATAAAACGAGCGAAGCGGAGCCGGGTCGGGGTCACGGATCGTTTACGCAGATGTTTCAGACGCTGGAGAGACCGGCCGAGGCAAGCACAAAGAGTGAGGAGCAGAAGCCAGGCTCGTTCACGCAACTTTTTAGCACGGTGGCAGGATTGCCGCCGGAGCCAGTGCCGGCTCCGGCGAATGTATACGAGCGACCGTTTACAGCAGGCGTCCCCGATTCGGCTGAGCCATATCAGGACCACAGGCCGGCGTTTTCACCGATGGAATCTGCGTCAATGGGACGTCCCCCGGTCGGCAATACCCCGGCTCAAGGGGGTATTACGCAGTTGTTGCAGCGGCTGGATCAGCCCTCTCAGGCTCCGCAGCCTTTTGTTCCCTCGGCATATCCTCTACCGGCTGCCAAGGCGACCGCGCCGCAACCGGGTTCATTTACCGGAGTTTATGAAGGGCTAGGGATGCCGGTTACTCCGCCTGCAACGCCGATACCCTCCGCGGCGGTGCCTATCCCATCGGCTACGGGACCGAGCGAGTTTACGCGTATCCAAAATGCATCGGCTTTGCGGGAGGGAACTTTGCGAGACGGTGCTTCGGCGGAAGGGGCTGCGTCCGCGGGAGCGGCCGAGACTTCAGCAGCCGGGAGTGGGAGGGTAGCCTTGCCAGGCGGCCTGCAAGCCATGCCTCATGCTTCGTTCTCTGCTCAAACCTTACCCCAGGCGTCGGTCTCCGGGCTGGGAGGCGCTCATGGGGCCGTCTCCGCGGCGGGGGGCGGACAAGCGTCGCTTTCCGGCCCATCGGTTCCCCATGTTCCAGCCATGCCTCAGATGAAGTTACCGCAGGCTTCCAAGGCTGCGACTCCGGCTGCGGGGGTACAGAAGTATCTGCCGCTGTTGTTGATTCTGGTGATTTTCTTACTGCTAGCGGTTTTGGTGGCGGTGGTGTTCTTTATAAAGAAGTAGCAGCAAAGCTAAATCCTGTTCCGGCTCAAGAGTGTCTTCGATCGGGGTAAAAAGAAGGGGTCCTCGGGGTAGGGCTAAAGGGCTTGCGGGAGCAGGATGATGAGCTCCATGGAAGGGTTGAGGAGTTCAGAGGGGGCGTAGACGGCGAAGTTGCGAGCGCGCTGGACGGCCTCCCAGGCGGAGCCGGAGCGCTCAATGGCGAAGTACTGATGTCGGAGCTTAACGGGAATGGCACGTGGCGGTGTGGCGACATGGGTGAGCTTGATTCCAGGGAGAGCCTGGCGGACCAGAGTCTCAATGTGGGTGGCGGAGCAGACCTTCGTGAGTTTGGGAATGCGGTCGATAAGGTCTGCGTCGCGCATATCGGCGGAGACGGCGAGATAGAAGCGGGAGCTTTCAAACCATGAATCTTTGTCGATGGATCCGGCGTAGACGGTTTCACGCAGGAGCGTGAGCGGAATGGAGATAATGTTGGTGGGCACGACCGTCTCGAGCATGAGGCGGATAAGGCGGTCGAGTTCGAAAAAGCAGGGACCTAGCTGGTCGTGCTCGTAACGGGGGAGGTCGCGCGGGTTGATCTTGGTCGAAAAGGCGGTGAGGGCACCGGCCAGGTCGGAGAGATCGCCGAAAAGAGCTTCGGGCTGAACATTATCGGATTCGAGGAAATGGCGGAGGCCGGGTAGATGGGTGTTGAGGGTGTAAAGCAGCCAGAAGTTGGCGACGTCGGCGGCGGAGAAGTCGGCGAGGGACTGGTTCTTCTGGCGGCGGCCACCCGCAAGCTGACTGGAGCGCGTAACGAGAAGTTCGACGATGCCCCGGATAAGCCCTGTAAGGATTTCGGAGCCACGGGCATCGAGCAGTGGCGGAATGAAGCGCGGGTCGAGCTGATACATGCCGGTCTCGGATTTGACGACGCGGGCAAAGGGCAGGAGGACGGAGCCTTCAAGATTCTCTGTCTCGGCGAGGATTTGGAGGTTCTTGCGGGCGATCTGAACGGGCTTTTCGCCAGAGCCGGAGTTTTCGTCGCGGGTCATCTGGAGCTGAGCAAGATAGCGGGTAGAGACGCGGCCGCGGGCAAGCGAGACGTTCATGCCGCCTTGGAGATACCGCGGAATGGAAAGGTAGAAGAGGCAAGCTTCGCGGCGGTCGCGGAAGCAGTCTTCGAGTAGGCGCGAAGGGGGAGCTGTATCCGACGCGGGGATCTCAATGGGAAGCGCATCGGGGAAGATGCCGATGGCGGTGGAGACGGCGAGGGTGCCTTCGGTGAGTGCCTTGGCGTCGATTTGAAGGCGAAGGAAGCCCCAGGATTTGGAGGCGAGGGCGTCGAGATAGAAGCGGACGGTATCCTCGACGAAGCGTTCCTGCGACTGAAGGTGCTGGGGAGAGAGAAATGTTCCCTTGGACCAGATGACGGGTTGCAGTTGGCGCATGAAAGACTCCGTGTTCGTAAACCGGTGCGGGAGACAAGGCAAGAGTACCGCAAGCGGGCTTGTGTGAGCGGCGGCAACGAGTGTCTACGAAAAATGGAGTCTACGGAAAACGAGGGTCTGCGGAAAACGCGTGAACAATTTGCTTGTAGCGGAACGGGACATGCGGTAAAGTCCGTAACCGTAGGGCAATTCAGCTTTCTCTGTCGCCAGAAAAGCTATGCAGCACAGACAAAGCCGTTCTTTCCGCCTCCCCGGCGGGTGTAACGGAACTTCATTGGGTTGCACAACTAACTGTTGGAAAGCATTTCGTAGCAGGAACTGTAGCGGAGTGGCGAAGTCCACTGGACTTGGCGCAAATGTTGTGTTTTCTTAGTGGCACCGCATCTTTTGCGAAATAGGGAGCATATATGGCCGAAAGTACGCAACATAAGCTCGATCGGGTCCGGTCGCCGCGCGTTCACATCACCTACGACGTTGAGGTTGGAAATGCGATTGAATTGAAGGAGTTGCCTTTTGTAATGGGCGTGCTCGGCGATCTATCGGGACAGCCTGAAAAGCCGCTTGCCGCTCTGAAAGACCGTAAATTCGTCGAGATCAATCCCGACAACTTCGACAGCGTGTTGAAAGGCATGGCACCGCACCTGGCGTACTCCGTGGACAACAAGCTGTCGGACGATCCGAACGCCGGGCAGGTGAAAGTGGATCTGCACTTTGAAAGCATGGACGACTTTTCCCCAGAGAATGTTGCCAAGCAGGTACGGCCGCTCAAGGAGCTTCTAGACTTGAGGACGCGTCTGTCCGACCTGCGCGGTACGTTGCAGGGCAACGATAAGCTGGACCAAATGCTATTCGACGCGGTTTCAAGCACGGAAGAGCGCGATAAGCTTCGCGCGGAAGTTACGACAACTCCAGGGGGCGGACATGAGTAGCGCAGCGAACGCGGTGGCGAGCACCGCAACGGCACAGGAGCAGATGACTGGCGAGACGTCGTTGCTCGACCAAATCGTCGCACAGGGACGATTCAGTAACGAAGCAGGCGCGATGGAGCGCGGCAAGGACATGGTGAAGGAGTTCGTCAAGCAGGTGCTTGATGGACAGATGTCATTGAGCAAGGACGCGGAGGCTACGATCAGCGCGCGTTTGGCGCAGATCGACCGGTTGATTTCTATTCAGCTGAACGAGGTATTGCATCACCCTTCGTTCCAGAAACTGGAGGCCAGCTGGCGCGGGATTAAGTATCTGATGGATCAGAGCGAAACGAACGACATGCTCAAGATCAAGGTGTTGAACGTGTCGAAGAAAGACCTCCTGCGCGACCTGCAGCGCGCGCCGGAATTCGATCAGAGTGCATTGTTCAAGAAGGTTTACGAAGAGGAGTTCGGCGTGTTCGGCGGCGCTCCGTTTGCGTCTCTGGTCGGCGATTACGAGTTCGGTCGCGGTCCCGAGGATTTGGAGCTGCTTGAGAAGATTGGACAGGTCGCATCGGCGGCTCATGCGCCGTTCCTGTCGGCGGCGTCCCCACAGCTCTTGAACCTGGGTGACTACACGCAACTAGGCGCGCCTCGTGATATGTCCAAGATCTTTGACAGCACGGAGTATGCGAAGTGGAAGTCGTTTCGGCAGTCGGACGACTCGCGCTATGTAGCGTTGACTTTGCCGCATATCCTGATGCGCCAGCCCTACGGCCAGGAGACTAAACAGATCGAGGCCTTTGCGTATGAAGAGGGTGTCGACGGACGCGATCACTCGAAGTATTTGTGGGGGAACGCGGCGTTTGGCCTTGCGGCCCGAATGACGAACTCGTTTGCGCGGCATGGCTGGTGCGCGTCGATCCGCGGCGTAGAGAATGGCGGTCTCGTCGAAGGCCTTACGGCGCATAATTTTCGCACGGACGAAGGCGATGTGGCATTGAAGTGTCCGACGGAGGTGTCGATTACCGATCGCCGCGAAAAGGAGCTGGCGGATCAGGGTTTCGTGCCGCTCGTGCACTGCAAGGGTACGGATAAGGCGGCGTTCTTCAGCGTGCAGACGGTGAACAAACCGAAGTTGTATGACAAGCCGGAGGCCAATGCGAATGCGCGGTTGTCGGCGCAGCTTCCCTATATTCTGGCGATGTCGCGATTTGCGCATTACTTAAAGGCGATGATGCGCGACAAGATCGGCTCGGCGATGAGCCGGACTCAGGCCGAGGTTTACCTGAACCAATGGGTTTCGAATTATGTGATTGCGGACGACACTGCATCGGCCGCGGCAAAGTCTCGCAGACCGTTGCGGGAGGCGCGTATTGAAGTCATGGAGATTCCGGGCAAGCCCGGAGCATTGCGGGCCGTTGCCTTTATGAAGCCGCACTTCATGCTGGATGAGTTGACTGTTTCCCTGAGACTTGTCGCGGACTTGCCTGCGCCGGCGAAGTAAGCCGCACAGCGTAGCTCGATAGGTTTTACTTTTTAGCCACGCAGCACCAACAAGATTTTCGCAAAGGAGCGATCATGGCGGTAGATTTTTATTTGAAGTTGAGCAACGATATCAACGGTGAGTCGAAGGCGTCAGGTCACGAGAATGAGATTACGGTTCTGTCTTTCAGCTGGGGCGCGTCACAGACGACGTCGGTCGCCGGTTCGGGCGGTTCGGGTGCCGGTAAGGCGAACCTGAGCGAGCTGAGCATCATGAAGGTCTACGATTCAGCAAGCGTTCCGCTGTACAAGTCGCTGCTATCGGGTACGCACATCTCGACCGGTACGCTGACGGCGCAGAAGGCGGGCGGCAAGGGACCGTTCATGAAGATCACCCTGACCGAGCTGTTCGTAACCAGTACGCAGATCAGCGCATCGAGTGAAGTGCCGATGGAGAGCGTTTCGTTCAGCTATAACCAGATTCAATCCGAGTACTGGATGCAGGATGAGACGGGTACTCTGACGGCTAAGGGCGATGTAACTTGGAACCTGAAAGAAAACAAGCTGGCCTAAGGTAGTCGATGACTCCGTTGGAGTTGTACAAAAAAGGTGAATTGCAGGAAGCGATTAAGGTGCTTGGTGACGAGTTGCGGTCTAACCCGCTCGACGCCAAGCGCCGCACCTTTCTGTTTGAGTTGCTGTGTTTCAACGGAAGCTTTGCCCGGGCTGAGAAACAGCTGGATTTGCTTGCGGGAACAAGCGCGCAAACCGCCGCGGGAGCATTGATGTATCGAAGCGCGCTTCATGCGGAGAGGACGCGGCAAGATCTATTTGAAACGAAGGCGTATCCAGAGACGCGTAACAACATTGCTTCGGCGGGCGGCCTATGGAATGGGCGGCAGTTTGACGAGCTGCGAGATGCCGACCCGCGGGTAGGAGCAAATCTTGAGGTATTCATAGCGGGTAGCTACACGTGGATTCCCATGAAGTATATGGAAGCGTTGGAGATTGAAAAGCCCGTGGCGCTTCGCGATCTGTTGTGGGCGCGCGCGCGGGTACAGACCAGTTCTGCATTCCGACTACAAGATTTGGGTGAAGTGTTGATCCCGGTGCTTGCGCCTTTCTCACAACGAAGTACCGACTGTATGGTGCAGTTAGGGAGAGAGACCGTGTGGGAGCTTGACGGCACGATAGAGGTGCCTCTCGGCCAGCGCATGATGCTAATCGACGGCGAGGAGGTCCCTCTGCTGGAGATTCAGAGCATTTCCTGGGATACTTCTTCGGCTGCTTCAGCCGATGCGATGGGCAAGGACGCCGGCCATGCCTCTGCGTGAGGGCTTGCTCGAGCCGATCGCCGGGGAGAACCCCTCCGGTGCCAATCTTTACTATGACAAGATATTCGATCAAATCAAGGACGCTCGCGCGGAAGAGGTTGAGAGTGGATCGACCGGTGCGTGGGAGCGGACGCTCAAACGGGCCGACCACGTGCTGGCTATCAAGCTGGCAAGCGAGACGCTTGCCACGCGGAGCAAGGACCTTCGGCTTGCGGGATGGATGATCGAATCGCTGCTGAAGCGCGAGGGCATCCCTGTTCTTCTGCCATCATTGGAGTACTTGTGGAAGCTGCAAGAGGGTTTTTGGGAGACGCTCTACCCAGAGATCGAGGAGGATGGAAACCTCGATCTCAGAATCAGCACGATTGAGGGAACTGTCGGGCGCGTGGCGCTTCTATTACGGAATGCGCCAATTACCAAGGCCGGATATGGTTTGTTGCAATACCAGGAGTCGAAGCGAGTCGGATATGAAGCGGCGGCGGATACCAGCGATAAGAAGGCGGCACGTAAGGACGCGATTGACCATGGCCAGCTGACCCCGGAGGAGTTCGACGCAAGCTTTGCACAGACGCCTAAGAGTGTTTATGCCGAAAACGAGAGTGCGTTGGAAGCGGCACGGGGAACGCTCGAAGAGCTGGATCGCTTTCACGAAGACAAGTACGGTAGCGATTATCCCGGGCTGAACAAGCTGACGACCGCGATCGATGAGGTGAAGCAGGTGGTGACGAGCCTGCTGAACGAGAAGCGGAAGACGGAACCGGATGTAGTGGAGGTGATTCCAGAGCAAGCTCCGGAGCCGGTTGTCGAGGCGATTACGCCTGCTGCTCAGATTGAAGTCCCGATTGCGCCCATTGTCGTTGAGCCCATCCCATCGGTTTCCGTGGCGGCTAATCCTGCTGCCTCGAAGAGTACGGGGTTTGCTGGCGTTCCGACAAGTGTGGAGGAGGCGCGCGCGGCGGTATTTGAAGGCGCGATGTTCCTTCGTGGACGTGATGTTGAATCGCCGGTGGCGTACCTGATATGCGCGGGGTTGCGCCTGGGAGAGACGCGGCAAAGGGGAGCGGTGCCGGGCTTGGATTTTGCGGTTGCACCTTCAACGGAGACGCGGCAGGCGCTGCGAAAGCTCATGAATGAGGCGAGCTGGGACGAGCTGATGAATCTTTGTCTCAAGACATTAACGGAGCCGTGCGCGCGGGCGTGGCTGGATTTGCACCGGTATGTCTGGCGGGCGGCCCGAGAGAAGGGCACTGCTGCGATCGCGGCGGCGGTGGTAAGCACGATACGCGGACTGCTGCAGGATGTTCCGGAGGTGCGCGGCTGGATACTCGACGATGACACGCCGGTGGCGAACGCGGAGACCCAGGCCTGGATCGACGCCGAAGTGCTGCCGCCCGCGCCCATTGTAGAGATTGTTGCGGAGGTGGTGGAAGAGCCGGTGAGCTTGTTGCCGGTGCAGAGTTCTTCAAACGGTCATGTGCCTGGTGAGATCGCCGTGCCGGAGATCTATGACACCGCGCTGGAGATATTGAAACGGGGTAAGGCGCGCGAGGCGATCACGCTGCTGGCGCGGGACGCAGAGTTACAACCAAGCGGACGGAGCCGGTTTCAGCGGCGGGTACAAGTGGCGCAGTTGTGCCTGATGGCGGGCCAGGATACAGTGGCGTATCCGGTGCTGATGGAGCTATCGCGAGAGATCGAACGCAGATGTTTGGAGACGTGGGAAAGCGGAGAGATGCTGGCACATCCCTTGAGCTTATTGCTGACGTGCCTGGAGCGGAAAAAGGGTACGGCAGAGCATAAGGAGGCGGTATTTGAGCGGCTGTGCCGGCTTGACCCGCAGGCGGCCATGGGGGTGGGACCGTAGTAATCCTCAGCCTTATTGCCTTGAAGTGACGGGTTTGATCGCAAAGGGCGAGATCGCTATACAGAGGTCCTCTCACCGCTGCTGCCGCTAAGGGTTTGATTAGAGAAGTAGATTCCACAGCTTCGGGGCAAATATCAGGATTCTGAAAAGGAGAAACTTGGCGAAGAGCAAAGCGGAGCATCTGGTCACGCAATCGCTGATGGATCGTTTGTGCGATGTGGATGATTGGCCGATGACGCGGCAGCAGTCGATGCGTGTGTACCGTGAGTCGGTAAAGCGGGACGTGGAACTGCTGCTGAATGCCCGGCGGCCGCCAATGCCCTACCTGGCGAAGTACCCGAAAGCATCAGGGTCGGTAATGAATTTCGGGCTGCCGGACATGAACGCCTATGGGAGCTCGAACGCGGACCAGAATGCGCTGATGATCGCGATTCTACAGACGATTCGTAACTTCGAGCCGCGAATACAGAACGTGAAGGTCTACATGGTCCGGCAGGAGACCGTGTCGCGCAGCTTGCGATTTCATGTGGAGGGAAAGTTGCGTTTCGGAACGACGATTGAAGATATCCAGTTCGACACAGTGCTGGAGTTGACGCGTGGCGAGTATGAGGTGAAGTAGGCGATGTCCGAGGAGTTGCTGGAGTACTACGAGCGGGAGCTTACCTATCTGCGGCAGATGGGTGGCGAGTTCGCGCGTAGGTACCCACGGGTGGCGGGGCGACTGCTGCTCGACGGCGATTCCTGCGAAGACCCACACGTAGAACGGCTGCTGGAAGGCTTTGCGCTGATGGCGGCGAGGGTGCATCGCCGGCTGGACGACGACCTGCCGGAGACGAGCGAAGCGCTGCTGAACATGATCTATCCGGCCTATCTGCGACCGATTCCAGCGATGACTATCGTAGAGTGCCTGTCTGACCCGGCGCAGGGCAAGAAGACGGCGGGAGCGCGGGTACCGCGCGGGACGGCGATGGTGACGCGGAACACGGTGGACGGCCTGCCGTGCCGGTTTCAGACGGCGTATGACGTGGACCTCTGGCCGTTCGCGGTAGCGGAGGCGGAGTGGCGGCAACCGGAGCGGCTCCAGCACCCGGTGCGCTCGACCGGGGATGTGCAGGCCGTGGCGGTGGCGCGGTTGCGGCTGAAGTGCTTCCCGGATGTAGTGTTCGAGGGGTTGCCGCTGGATACGTTGAGATTTTATTTATCAGGCGATCCGAGCGTGGTCTACAACCTGTACGAGATGATTTCCGCCAATTGCATCGAGGTGCAGCTGCGCGATCCAAAAAACTGGTCGCGGGTAATCTCGTTGGGCTGTGAGCATCTCTCCATGGCCGGGTTCGGTAAGGAGGAGAGTGTCATTCCGCATGAGCGGCGATCGGCGGAAGGGCACCGGCTGCTCCAGGAATACTTTGCCTTGCCGGAAAAATTTTTGTTCTTCGATCTGAGCGGGTTGGAACTGCTGACGAGCCAGAACTTTGGGGAAGAAGCAGAGATTCTGCTGTTGTTTTCGCGCTTCGAGCGGCCGGAGCGGCAGCAGGTGATGGAACTGGGGGTAAGCGCGCGGACGTTCCGGCTGGGGTGCACGCCGGTGGTAAACCTATTTCCACAGACGGCCGAGCCGATTCTGTTGACGCAGACGAAACACGATTACACGGTGATCCCGGACGGCAGACATACGGCGATGATGGAGGTGTTTTCGATCGATGAAGTAGTGGCGGCGAACCCGAAGTTGCGGCAATCGGTGACGCTGGAGCCAGTGTACGCGCACCGGCATAAGACGCGAGTGGAGCAGACGGAGACGGCATTTTGGTCGGCGTCGCGGCATATGAACCAGTTGGGGGAGCGGGAGCCGTCCACGGTTACAGTGTCGATCGTCGACCTGGAAGGGCAGATGCGCGACCCGGAAGCTGATGTACTCACGGTGCGCTGCACATGTAGTAATTTCGATCTGCCCTCGCGGTTTACCTTCGGCACGGGTGATGGGGATCTGGAGGCACCGGGACATACGGCGGCGAAGACGATCAACGTCCTGCGGCGGCCGACGCCGAGCTTCGATCCGCCTTCGGGCAAGGGGCAGATCTGGCGGCTGATCTCGCTGTTGAGTCTGAACTATCTGTCGCTGACGGAGGAGGGCAAGACGGCGCTCCAAGAGATTCTGCGGCTGCATAACTTTACGGATTCAAGTCATTTGGAAAACCATATCGGCAGCATTCTGGAAGTGAAATCGTCGCCGTGCTTCGCGCTGGTCGAGTCGGACTACGGGTTGGTGCCGGCGCGCGGAACGCAAGTGGTGATGGAGTTCGATGAGCAGCAGTTTGCAGGCGGCGGGGTGTACTTGTTTGCGGCGGTGCTGGACCGGTTTCTGGCGGGATATGCGTCGATCAACAGCTTCTCGCAGTTGACGGCGCGTACAAATCTGCGAAAGGAGGCAATGCGGCGATGGCCACCACGAGCCGGCACCAAGGTGTTGTTGTAGAGCAGGGTCATGCCTTAGCGACTGACGGCGAAGAGTTCCAGAGGGTGCGGGAGATGCTCGAGGACGAGCCCTTCCGTGTGCATTTCTTCCAGGCCGTGCGCATGCTGGAGCGCATGGAGCGGGCACGTGGGGGCGTCGGGTATTTCTCTCAACCGCGCGAAGAGGCCGTGCGGTTTACCACTAAACCTTCACTGTCGTTTCCGCCGAGCGAGATCTACGATCTGGAACGGATGCCAAGCGGGCAGTTGAAGATGACGGTGCAGTTCATGGGATTGTGCGCGGCTCTGTCGGCGCTGCCTTCAATTTATACAGAGGCCGTGCTGGTGCGGCTGCGCGAAAAAGATGGCGCGATGGCCGAGTTCTTCGATATCTTCAATCACCGGCTGATCTCATTTTTTTATAGAGCCTGGGAGAAGAATCACTTTTATATTGGCCTCGAAGCGGGCAAGGACGATCCGCTGAGCTTACGGATGTTGGACGTGCTGGGGCTGGGAACACAAGATATGCGGAACCGGGCTGGGATCGCCGACCGGACTTGCATCTACTATGCGGGATTGCTGGGGCGGCAGGTGCGGACCGCCGACTCGCTGCGACAGATATTGGAAGACTATTTTGGCGTACCGGTCGCGGTGCAGGAGTTTGCGGGGACGTGGCGTTCGTTGCCGCGAGAAAATCTGACGTTCTTGACAGGGAGCAACCAGGTGAGCGAACGGCTGGGATTCGGCGTCGTTGCGGGCGAAGAGGTGTGGGATCACCATGGGCGCATACGAATTTCGCTGGGTCCGCTTAATTTTGAACAATATGGGTATTTTCTACCGGGGCAATCAGGGTATCGTGATCTGGCGGGCTGGGTGCAGTTTTACTCGGACGGAGCATATGAGACCGAGGTGCAGTTGATCCTGAAGCGCGAGGAGGTTCCCTCGTGTGAGCTTGGAGGCCGTGGCGCTGAAAGGCCGAGGCTTGGATTGGTGAGTTGGTTGAAGACAAGGCCGAAGGTAGTGGATGCGCGTGAGGCGACGTACCTGTTGATGTAGGCATCGCGGTTGAGAGTTCGTAAGAGAAAGAGGCGAGACGTGAGCTTGAATCTGAAGTCGCTGATTGGCAAACTGAACGATACCACGCGCGATACGCTGAACAATGCGGCGGGGTTGTGCATGTCGCGGACGCACTATGACATTGAGATCGAGCATTATCTGTTGAAGGCACTCGAGAGTAGCGACAACGACCTGGCGGCGATCCTGAAGCATTATGGAATCGATAAATCGCGGCTGACGGCGGACCTGCAACGGGCGCTCGACAACTTAAAGACGGGGAACGCGCGGCCTCCGGCATTTTCGCCCACGCTGGTGAAGATGCTGGCGGAGGCTTGGGCGCTGGGATCGATCGAGTACGACGCGGGGAGTGTGCGGACAGGGTTTACCCTGCTGGCGCTGCTGACCAATGAGGAGTTGGCGCGGCTGATCAACGAGACGACGCGGGAGTTCAAGCGGGTGGAGGCCGAAGGGCTGCGCAAGGACTTCTATACGGTGGTGGCGAACTCGCGCGAAGTGCAGGCTTCGTTAAAACCGACGGGCGGCGCGGGGGATGCAACGACCAAAGAAGGCCCTGTGGCGGGAGGAAAGACGCCCAATCTCGACGCGTACACGGTGAACCTGACGGCGAACGCAAAGGCGGGCAAGATCGATCCGGTACTGGGTCGCGACGCAGAAGTGCGGCAGATGATCGATATCCTGATGCGGCGGCGTCAGAACAATCCAATTTTGACGGGTGAAGCGGGCGTCGGTAAGACGGCGGTCGTGGAGGGCCTGGCGAATCGGATCGTGCAGGGCGATGTCCCTCCCGCGCTGGTGGGGGTGCATCTGCATAGCCTCGACCTGGCTCTGTTGCAGGCGGGCGCGAGCGTTAAGGGTGAGTTCGAGAACCGGCTGAAAGGGCTGATCAACGAAATCAAGTCGTCGACCGAGAAGATCATCCTGTTCATCGACGAGGCGCATACGATGATCGGGGCCGGCGGAACGGCGGGGCAGAACGACGCGGCGAATCTGCTGAAACCGGCGCTGGCTCGCGGCGAGTTGCGAACGATCGCGGCAACCACGTGGTCGGAGTACAAGAAGTATTTCGAGAAAGATCCGGCGTTAGCGCGGCGCTTTCAGGTGGTGAAGGTGGAGGAGCCGAGCGAGGAGGTCTGCGCGACGATGCTGCGCGGGATCGTCGCGTCGCTCGAAAAACACCACGGCTTGCGGATCCTTGACGAGGCAATTACGGCGACGGTGAAGTTGTCGCATCGATACATCGCGGGGCGGCAGCTACCGGACAAGGCGGTCAGTGTGCTGGATACGGCGTGCGCGCGGCTGGCGCTGGGGCATAGCTCGATGCCGCCGCAGCTGGAGGACACGGTGCGGCAGATTGATGCGCTCGAAGTACGGAGGCGTGTGCTGGAGCGCGAGAATGTCGTAGGGGCGGATCACTCCGAGCAGTTGCAAGAGATTGAGGCGAAGATGGACGCGGAGCGGGCTACGCTCAAGGAGTTGGAGGCGCGCTGGGAGAAGGAGAAGGGGATCGTCTCCGAGATTCGCAAACTGCAGATCGAGCTTGAGGCCGGAGCGAAGGAGGACAAGCAGGCAGGCGCGGCGGCGCGGCGAAAACTGGCCGACCTGGAGTCGGAGTTGAGCGCCTTACAGGGCGAGCATGGGCTGATGAGCGTGTCGGTCGATGCGCAGATCTGCGGGGCGGTGATCTCGGCGTGGACGGGTATCCCGCTGGGCAAGATGATGAAGGACGAAATCTCGACCGTCCTCACGTTGGATACGCACCTGAAAAAGCGGGTCATCGGGCAGGACCATGCGCTGTCGGCGATTGCACAGCGGATCATGACGTCGCGGGCCAATATGGACGATCCGGTCAAGCCGGTGGGCGTGTTTATGCTGGTAGGTCCGAGCGGCGTGGGCAAGACGGAGACGGCGATCGCGCTGGCCGACCTGCTCTACGGCGGCGAGAAGAATATGATCACGATCAATATGTCGGAGTTCCAGGAGGCACATACCGTGTCGACGCTGAAGGGGTCGCCTCCGGGCTATGTAGGCTACGGCGAGGGTGGTGTACTCACCGAAGCGGTGCGGCGGCGGCCCTATTCGGTCGTGCTGCTCGATGAGGTGGAAAAGGCGCATCCGGATGTGCTGGAACTCTTCTTTCAGGTCTTCGATAAGGGGCGCATGGAGGATGGCGAAGGACGCGAGATCGACTTCCGCAACACCATCATTATCCTGACCAGTAATGCCGCGACCGACACGCTGATGAAGCTGTGCGCCGACCCCGAGACGATGCCGTTCGAGGATGGGCTGCTGCTGGCGATGAAGCCGGAGTTGAATAAGATCTTTAAGCCGGCGTTTCTCGGACGGCTGCTGATCGTGCCGTACTTTCCAGTACGCGATGAGAACCTAAAACAGATCATCCGGTTGAAACTGGGCAAGATCGTGCGACGGCTGCGCGAAACGCATAAAGTGGAGATGACCTATGATGACGCGTTGCTAAACGAGATCGCCTCGCGATGTACGGAGGTCGAGAGCGGAGCGCGCAATGTGGACAATATTCTCTCGAACACGCTGCTGCCGGAGTTATCCAGGCAGATACTCGGCCGGCTCGCGGAAGGAACGGCGATCGAGAACGTGGCGGTCTCCGTGCGCGATGGAAAGATGACCTACGAGTGGCGGCCCACTTCGCAAGTTAGTGAAAATGTGGATGCCGAAGATTTTGAGGGAGCCGGAAAACAAGACGTTTCTTTCTCGAACAACGCCCGTGAAGTGGCGGTCGTGTAAGGAAGCCCAATGAGAGCGAACGACGAGCGCGTGAACGAGAAAGCAAGAGCAGGTAGACGATGGGGTCGCTGACACAAACCGACAGGTTGATGAAATTCACGAGTCCGCTGGGCGCGGATGTCTTGTTGATCGAGACGTTGGAAGGCATGGAAGGGATCTCGCATCTCTTCGGTTTTAAGGCAGAGCTCTTGGCAGAGACCGGCACGACCATCGACCCGGCAGATATTATCGGACAGAAGGTAACTATTGAGATGGAGCTGCTAGATGTACAGGGCAGCCGCTATATCAACGGCATGGTGGTGGAGTTCCATCAGGTTTCGGGCGACAAAGAGTTCGACGTCTACACGGCGCATGTGATGCCCTCGCTTTGGCAGTTGACGCTGAGTAGCAATAGCCGAGTGTTCCAGGGCAAGACCGTGATGGACATCATCAAGGCGGTGATCCAAACCTATGGGATCAGCATGGCGGACAAGACCGAAGGAACTTTGCAACAACTGGACTATTGCACACAGTACCAGGAAACGGATTTCCAGTTCATCTCACGATTGGCGGAGCAGCACGGCATCTTCTATTGGTTCGAGCATACGGACTCCGACAACAAAGTAATCTTCGGCAACAGCCGGACGCCGTATACGGATTGTCCGCTGGTGAACTCGATCGTGTACGCACCGAACGCCGATGCGGCACAGGACCGGTATGTATCTTCTCTCGACGAATTCAGCTCTCTCGCGACGATGGTGACGGGAAAACATACGGTGTGGGACTACGATTTCCGCAGCTACCAGGCGAATAAAGGCGATCCGCGAGCGACCGCCAGCCCTTTCGCCAATAATGTCTATGAGCGGTATGTGTATCCGGGAGGCGAGGATGGGTATGTCAAGGAATCGACGAAACAGCTGACCACTCCCGCGCACGCCAAGGGCTTCAACGAAGCGCGAGCGGGGGCGCACGACGCGAGCGCCGAGATCTTCCAGGGGGTCTCGGGAGCGCGATCGCTGGTCAGCGGGTATACAGTGACGGTGACCGATCATCCGCGCGACGAATGGAATCAGAAATATCTACTCACCAGCCTGACCTGCCACGTCGATCAGGTTCCGCCTTATCGCAGCTCCGGCTCGGGAACTGAGCGGGGAGACTATCGCAACAAGTTTACGGCGATCGCCAGCGACGTGCTGTACCGACCGGTCGCCACAACGCCGAAGCCGATGATCCATGGCCCGCAAACAGCGATGGTGGTTGTGGCTTCGGGTGAGGAGATACACCTCGACAAGTTTGGCCGGGTCTGCGTTCAGTTCTTCTGGGATCGAACGCGCGCGGCGAACACGGTGGACAACACCTGGGTGCGGGTGGCGCAGCCATGGGCCGGAAGCGGATGGGGAACATTCTTCTGGCCGCGCGTCAATGACGAAGTGATCGTGCAATTCATCAACGGCGACCCGGACAACCCGATCGTGGTGGGGTCGGTGTACAACGGCGTCAATATGCCGAAGTATGCGCTCCCGGACATGTCGACGCGCACGGGTCTTGTCACCCGCAGCAGCAAAGGCGGAAGCGCGACCAATGCGAACGAGCTGCGGTTTGAGGACAAAACGGGCGGCGAACAGATCTTCATCAATGCCGAGAAGGATATGGATCATCGCACCGAGAACGACCACCGCCGGTATGTTGGAGGGAAAGATTCGCTCATCGTAAAGGGCGTGCAATACGACGAGGTTACGGGCGACCGGCACAGCAATATGAAGGCGAATCTGGTGCAGAAGATCGCGGAGAAGTCCGACCTGGATATCGGGACCGATCAGAATGAGAGGATCGGAGCCAATTATTCATTGAAGGTGGGAGCGAACCATGGGCATAAGGTGGGCACCAACTACGCGCTCGATGCAGGCACGGAGATTTACCTGAAGGCTGGGATGACGCTTGTGATTGAGAGCGGCATGGCGATATGCCTCAAGGGCGCCGGCGGCTCGATTACGATCGACGCGAGCGGAGTCTCGATTACCGGCATCATGGTGAATGTCAATAGCGGAGGAGCGCCGCTTTCAGGAACGCCGGGGCAGCTTACAGATCCCGGTGCGCCAACGGCTCCCGACCAGGCGGACGACGGGACCAAGGGCGGCAAAATGTAGCTTGGTCCGGGTTTGAGCAGTTGCCATTCACTGCGGATAAAGGGTGTGAGTTGACAGAACCAGAAGAACAATCCGGTGCGGAACGCAGCTTCCCCAGGGTAGGCCGATGGCGCGTCACCGCGCTTCCGGGCGGATGGATGTATGTAGCGAATTTCGGCATTAAGCAGATGATGCTGCATCAACGGACCGTTCCAGCCAACGTGTCGCTTGGCGAAGACACGCTTGGTGCCGCGGATGGATTGCAGGGGTACATCGCGGCACAAAGCAAGCTGATGCAGCATCATCTGTTCGCCGCTCGCATGGCCGGGCCGCAGCCGATGCCGTTTTCCGGAGCGGAGGAGGCCTATCTCTTCTTTGTGCGGCATACCCTCAACGCTGGGGAAGGCGAACCCTGCCCCATGCTGCACGCACAGCGTTATGTACGATCAGGCCTTTGGGTCGGGATCGTAACGCTAACAGTTCCTGAGTCACAACTACAGGGTGTGCGCGTGGACTACGAGGCGTTTGTAAAAGGGTTACGGATTATGCCCGAGGAGCAAACACAGGTAGAGCCGGCCTAGGAGAGACACGATGCTCGTGAGTATTTGTGCTGTTTATGGACCCGTGACAGACGGGATCAGGACGATGTCAGGACTTGGCGGCATACTCACCGGGCTTGCCGTATGCGGAACGGTGCGATCTGTTCCGCCATATAGGCAGGGAGTGAACGTGGAAACGGCAGTAGAGGTCCAAGGTTCTGCCAGCCTGCTTGACGGCGGCACCGTTGCGGGTGACGATGGTATTCCGGTAATCAGAAACATCGTAGCGGAGTGGCGGCCGGCGCGATAGAATGCGTCATCGACACTGCTAGGCGAAAGATCGTCGCAAACGGCGGCTGGAGAGTTGATTAGGGGCTCATGGAGACACCACTGTCGGTCACGCGCATCGGGAAGTACGAAATCCTTGCCGAGTTGGGCCGCGGCGGCATGGGCATCGTATATCGCGCCGAAGATAAGAACATTGGCCGTGAAGTCGCGATCAAAACATTGACCGAAGCGACTCCCGAGCTGCGGCAACGGTTTCTGGTGGAGGCACGATCGGGCGTTTTAAATCATCAGAATATCGTTACGGTGTATGACTTCGGCGAGCAGGATGGCAATCCTTACATCGTAATGGAGTACCTTCAGGGCGACACGCTCGAGAAGATACTGCGTGGAACGAACCACTTGAACATTGTGGAGAAGCTCGAAATCGCGCGGCAGATCTGCGAAGGTCTGGGGTATGCGCATTCAAAAGGCGTCGTTCACCGCGACATTAAGCCGGCCAATATTATGGTGCTGCCGGGAGGTCAGATCAAGATCGTGGACTTCGGCATCGCGCGACTGGAGAGTGCGACAGGACACACCAAGACGGGCGCGGTCATTGGGACCTTTCACTATATCTCTCCTGAGCGCCTGAAAGGCGACCCGTCCGATGGCCGGTCGGATATATGGGCGGCGGGTATCCTGCTTTACCAGATGCTTGCGGGTGTGCTGCCTTTCGGGGGCGAGGACGTCTCGGCGCTGCATAAGGTGGTGAACGAACCATACCCGCCGCTTGCGACTCACCTGACGGACTACCCACAGGCGCTCGACCAGGTATTGGAGCGGGCGCTTGCGAAGAGCCCCGACGACCGCTACCCGGCGGCGGAAGAGATGGCCTCGGACATCGAAGCAGTCAATGATGTTCTAAAGCGAGCCCGTGTCGGCGAGATGCTGGGCCACGTTCGCGGCTTGCTGGAAAATGAGCAGCTGAACGCCGCGCGTCCGGTGTTGCTGGAGTTGCAACGGCTCGATCCGCAAAACTTTGAAATACGGCGGTTAATGCGCGAGGTACAGGACAGGCTTGCACGGCAGCAGCGTTCGGAGCAGGTGCGGCAAGTTCTCAATCAGGCTGAAGAGGCCGTTCTGGCGCAACGCTATATGGAAGCGCTGGATTTCTACAAGCAAGCAGGAAAGCTCGATCCCTCAACGAACGGGCTTACGGAAAAAATCGAGCACGTTCGCGGATTGAAGGAGAGGGTAGATCGTATCGCGGCATTACGGCAACAGGCGCGCGAAGCTCGAACCCGGCACGATTTCGAGGCGGCGTCGCAGCTAATCGAGCAGGCGCTTCAGCTCGACGAGCGGAACACGGACCTTAGAAATGAGAAAGCCGGACTTCTTCAAGAGAAAGAGCGCGCGGCGAAAGAGGGCTTGCGGCAAAAGTTGAAGGAAAGCGGGCGCGAAAGTCTTTCTGGACGCGCGTTCACGGAGGCTATCCGGTCGCTGCGGGAAGCGCTCGAGATCGATCCGACGGACCCTGAAGCGCAAACGATGTTTCAGGAGGCGATGGCGCGGCAAGAGGAGGAGCGCCGGCGCAAGGTGATCGACCAGATCGTCGCCGAGATCCAGGAATGCATTTACCGGGGCGAGTTGCAGCGCAGTCTCGACCTGATCCAACGCGCTCTGGAGCGTCTGCCGACAGAGACGGTCCTGCTGCGATTGAAGGGCGAAACGGAAAAGAAGTTGAAAGAGGAGAGTGCGCGCAAGCTGGTGGAGTCGACCTCTCTTACGGTACAGACGCTCTTTTTCAGCGATCCGCAAGAGGCGTTATCGACCGTGCAGGATGCGTTGACGCAGCTGCCGGGGGAGCCGCGGCTACTGGCGTTGCAGGAGCGGGTCGTCGAGCAGCTCAAGAAGGCCAATTTAGAGGGGCTGCGCTCGCAATACCTGAAACACGCTCAGGAGGCGATCGATTCGGGAAAATTGGATCAGGCAATCTCCACGCTGGAGACGGCGGCGCTCGATTGTGGAGAATCGTCCGAGATCGCGTATCTGGCGGAGTACGCCCGGACCGAAAAGGCCAGCCGTGAGAAGAGCGCGGCGGCGGCTATAGCTGTCGAGCAGGCGCACAAGCTTTTGGCGGCTGAGGATTTGGAGGGTGCGCTCGCCGTGCTTGCACCAGCGGCCGAACGAACCGGCGATGCGGCCGTTGAGCAACTCCTGCGGCAGACCAGGGAGCGGCTGGAAGAGACGACGCGCCGGTTAGAGGCGGTAACCGCGCGAGTGCGGAGCCTGAGCGACGCGGAACCTGAGCAGGCTCTACAGCTTCTGCTTAGCCAGCCAGTCGCGGTGCAACAGCACTCGCAGTTGCGGACCTTACGCACGAAGCTGGATGCGCGGGTAGAGCGGCAAAAGGCGGTGAGGCTTGCGATGGAGCAATCGGCGAAGCTCGAGGGGCAAGGCAATCCGCGCGGCGGCCTTGAGGCCCTCGAATCCGTACAGCGAGCGTACGGCACTTCACCGGAACTGACCACGGCAATCGCTGAATACGGGCTGCGTCGCGAGCGGACCGCGTCGGAACAGGTGCGGCAATCGATCGGCGATGCGCGAAAAGCAATCCTGAACATGAACGGTCCTCTGGCCCTTGAGGAGCTTCGCAAGTCGGCGGATGTACTGGAGTTTGCCGAGCCGGGTCTGCAAACCGACTGGAATCGCCTCGGAAAGGAAGCCTCGCGTACACAGCCGGTAAAGACGGCATCGACTGCTTCGCTGCCCGCAATGCTCCAGAGCAAGGGTTCGGCGGGCAAGATCATTACCGGCATCGCGGCGGTGGTTCTTGCGCTGGTTGGTGTGTTCGGCTGGGTACTGGCGCGCGGCCCTCATAACAGCGTAGCAGCCGTACCGCTTACGTTTATGCAGCTGAGTGCTCAACCATTCGCCGAGGTCATGAGTGTCGTACCGAAGAACGGTAAAGCGATCGTTCTGCCTTCAGGAGACCATCTGACGCCCTTGCGTTTGGAAGGCGTACCGGAGGGAACCTACACCGTGACTTTCAAGGTACCCGACGGAAGCAGCCAAGCTCAAATTTGCGATCTGACCGTGGACCACCTGTGCGTGGCACAGATCGGCGCGCTCAACGATACGCAGATCGATGAAGTTTTGGCGGGAGATAAGTGATGCGCGAGATCAGTCATCGCATTTGTCTTGCAGGTTTCATTCTTTGGGCTGCCACTCTTCCCATGGCCGGTCAGGACGCGAAGGCGCTGAGAGCCCAGGCCAATGCGGAGAGTAATCAAGAGCGCGTGGTGCAACTGCTCTGCAAAGCAGCGGATCTCGAGCCGAAGAACAAGGATTACCGCAAGGACTGCGATGTAGGCCGCACCGCATTAATCAACAGTGACAAAACGATGTTGAAGACCGCGCAGGAGGCTAGCGATGCTGGAAAAATCGCAACCGCGAAGCGGTACGCAAAGTATGTGAGCGCGCTCGATCCGGAGTTGCACAGGCAGGCGGAACAGCTGCTGGCCAAGCTGAACGGTACGGAGGTACCGCCTCCCGGCGCGTCCACTACTTCGACACAACCCAATACGCCGAATCAGGGAGTGGTGCTGGCCCAGGCGCTCGCGGCTTACGATAGCGGCAACCTGCAGGCGGCAAAGGCAGCAGCGCAAAATATTACGGATGTGTCCTTGAAGCCGGCGGCGAACCGTCTCTTATCCGAGATAGAGCGTTACGCCGGGATGGTAAGCGCCGGGCAACGGCATGAGCAGGCGAAGGAATACAGTGAAGCGGAGCGGTCGTACCAATCGGCCCTTGAGCTAAACTCCCACGTCGGGCAGGACGATCTTGCGGGGCGCGCGCAACGTATGCATCAGTTGGCAGCGGCCGCTCAAGGAGCTTCGCAGTCGACGGTAGCGTCCAATCATCCGTTGAAGCCCGATACGCCGCAGGTGAAGCCGGGAAAACCGGGTGTCGATGTATCACCGGACGACAAGAAGCGCCGGTTGCTGGAGGAGAGCGCAGTCTTGATGAGCAAGAACGATTTCGATGGCGCTGGGCGAAGATACAAGCAGGTTCTGGAGATCGACCCGGCGAACGCCATGGCCAAACTTGGATTGAAACAAATCTCCGATTCCTTAAATCGCGATCCGGTGCGTTTAGAAAAGACCCTGCGCGAAGCGATCGTCGCCTTTTATAGCTCGCATTTTGAAGATGCCGAGTCGCGCTTCAATCGTTATCTTGGCGCTGACGTGGCCAAGAAAAAAGGTGCGGCGTACTTCTATCTTGGAGCGACCGAAGCAACCCTGGCGTTGCTTGAGGACTCTTCACGGCGTCAGTTACGAAGCCGTGAGGCAAACGAAGATTTCAGGCAGGCTCGTCAGGCGGGATACAAGCCGATCGACCGGTACGTTTCCGCGCGGGTCCTAGCGATGTGGAACAGTTCTGGAACTTGAGACAAGCTCTTAATTTTTGGGTGACCGGGTCTCATTCGAATCCGGCGGACAATGTCGGCGTCGATCAATGCCTAACACGGCTCGTTTTGATTTCTAATAGAAGGATGACGTTTAAATTAGTTATGGATCGACCCGGCGCATGAAGCAGCGTCTTCAAGCCATCTTGATCCCTACGCTGCTGCTGGCGGCGATTATCGTAGTCTGCCTGAACGCTTGGTTTGCGCTTCGATCCGTCGATATTCTGTTGCATGGCGAAGATTGGGTGCAGCACACTTATCAGGTGATGGCCCAGGTTGAGAGCATTATGGGCTCCGTCAAAGACGCTGAGACGGGAAATCGAGGGTATCTGCTGACGGGCGACGATAGCTATCTGGCACCTTATAACACCGCGAGTCGGGAGCTATCGGGCGAGTTGGACGAGTTTGCCCGGCTGACCTCCGATAACGCGAGCCAGCAAGTTCGCATTGTTCAGATGCGCGCGGTTCTTGATCAGCGTCTCTCGTTGTTGCAGCAGGCCATCAATCTACGCCGGGCCGGAGTCGCGGACGGGTTGCACGCCATGGTCGTGAGCGGAACCGGCAAACTCCAGATGGATCACCTGCGAGCGATCGCCGATGAGATGGAGGCGGAGGAGCGGCGGCTCCTGGCAATTCGTGTTGCGGAGAGCCGTGTAAACAGCACGCGCACCCGGCGGACGATCGGACTTGCGAGTCTACTCGATCTCATGCTGATCGTTTTCATGCTGCGGTATTTCATGCGCGAACGGGCACTGCGATTGGCCACGGAAGAGGTTGCGGCGAATCTGGCAAGATCGCGCGCGCAGCTGGAGGCAAACGCAGTTGAACTGCAGGCCCTCAACCAGACACTGGAAGAAAGAGTACGCCTCCGGACGGTGGAGTTGGAGACGACGAACCGCGAACTGGAAGCGTTCAGCTATTCGGTCTCGCATGATCTGCGCGCGCCGTTGCGGACGATCGACGGTTTCAGTCTGGCCCTGGAAGAAGACTATGCCGAGACGGTAGGCGCGGCCGGTAAAGACTACATCAAGCGGGTGCGGACGGGAGTGCAGCGGATGGGCGAGCTCATCGACGCTCTCCTGCAGCTTTCACGCATCACGCGGGCAGCGATCGAGAGAGAGCACTTTGATCTGACCGCGCTTGCACAGACGATTGCGGCCGATCTCCGAGAGCAAAACTCGGAGAGATCCATCCAGTTTAAAATTCATGACGGACTGGAGGCGGATGCCGATCCGGCACTGCTACGGGTCGCGCTTGAAAACTTGTTTGGGAACGCGGTAAAGTTTTCCGCTAGAGTGGAGCAAGCGGTTATTGAGTTCGGCTGGGACGGTGAACGCGCCGCTTGGTTCATTCGCGATAACGGTGCCGGCTTTGATATGTACTATTCGGAAAAGCTCTTCAACGCTTTTAATCGATTGCACGGAGATAAGGATTTTAAAGGATCGGGCATCGGTCTAGCCACGGTAGCCCGTGTTGTTCGCCGCCATCATGGAACGATCTGGGCCGACAGTGTCGTGGGTCATGGCGCGACCTTCTGGTTTACGTTAGGATAACTGGCATGGCTGAGGGGCGACGCTTGATACTGTTGGTGGAAGATGATCCGGATCACGAATTGTTGACGATTCGTGCGTTGAAGAAGTCCAACATCGCCAACGATGTAAGCGTGGCGCGCGACGGCGAAGAGGCGTTGAATCTTCTCTTTGGCGAGAAGCCTATCAGCCCGCAGGTGATCCTGCTGGATCTTAAACTGCCGAAAGTGGATGGTCTCGAAGTGCTGCGCCGCATTCGGGAGAGCGAACAGACGCGAATGCTGCCCGTGGTGGTGCTGACGTCGTCGGACGAAGAGCGCGATCTGGTACGCAGTTATCAGATCGGCGTGAACAGCTACATTCGCAAGCCGGTAAACTTCAACGAGTTTGCCGAAGCGACACGGCAGCTGGGAATGTATTGGTTGGTACTGAACGAATGCCCGCCGAAGAGCTAACCGCGCAGCCAATCAATATTCTCCTGGTGGAAGACAGCCCGGACGACGCGTTTCTGCTCGAGCGGCACCTTCGGCGCAGCGGGTTCGAGCCGGCGATGGTTCGCGTGGAACGAAAAGAGGAGATGCATGGGGCATTAAACGCCGCAACGCCTCCGGATGTCGTTCTCGCCGACTATAACCTGCCGCATTTTAGCGGTCCGGCGGCATTGCAGTTGCTTCGGACGAGCGGGATCGACATTCCGTTCATTATGATGTCGGGCGCGGTCTCCGAGGAGACCGCGGTCGAGTCCATGCGCGCGGGGGCGCAGGATTACATCAGCAAGCAGAACCTGACGCGGCTGATTCCGGCGCTGGAGCGCGAGTTGAAGGAGGCTTCGGCTCGCCGCAAGCGTGTGGTGGCGGAGCTGGCGTTGCGGGCGAGTGAGGCCCGCTTCCATCGGCTAGTCGAGGCGATGCCTCTAAGTTTGCTGATTGTCGGCGAGGCTGGGCGAATCGTCTATGTCAATGGCGCGGCTGAGCGACTGCTGGGGTATACGCCGGAGGAGATAGCCTCGGACGTGGTGACGATCGACGCTATTTGCCCGACGCTCCGCGAGACCTACAATGCGCCGACGAGTCATCGGCGGATGGAGCCGTTTGAGTCACGGTGCACCACGGCGGATGGGCAAAGTGTCGAGGTGCTGATCGGCGTGGCGTTGCTGAACCCGAAGGACGAGGCAGCCGAGCAGCAGTTCGCCGCGTTTATCGCGGACCTGTCGCTTCAAAAAAAGAGTGAAGAGATGTTGCGGCAAACGGAGAAGCTCGCCGTGGCGGGCCGTCTGGCGGCTTCGATCGCGCACGAGATCAACAATCCTCTCGAGGCGATCACCAACTGCCTTTACCTGCTCTCGACAGGCGATCTTCCCGCCGACTCGCGAAGCTATGTGGAGATGGCGCAGCAGGAGCTGAATCGAGTAACGCAGATTACCGTGCAGACGCTGCGGTTCTACCGGCGTTCTTCGCGGCCTTCGCGGATGGATGTCCATGACCTGATTGAAAGCGTCGTGACGCTCTTTCAGAGCCGCATCAACGCGGCCGGAATTGCTGTAAAGCGGTCGTTCAGGGCTAATCTGCTGGTGTTTGCGCACGACGGCGAGATACGGCAAGTAATCGTGAACTTGATTAGCAACGCCGTGGACGCTTTGGTCGAGGGGGGCAAGATCGTGATACGCACCACGGAAGCGACCGATCCGCACGGCGGCCGAAGAGGATTGCGCGTGACGGTGGCGGACGACGGGATCGGGATGGACGCGGCAACACAGGCGCGCATCTTCGAGCCGTTTTTTTCTACCAAGGGAATTACCGGCGCGGGTCTCGGGCTATGGGTATCGAAGGAGATCATGGGTAAGCATGGCGGGTCGCTGCGGGTGCGCAGCAGGTCATCGCGGGAAGGCTGCCGGGGCGGTGCGGTCTTTACGCTGTTTATTCCTGAGACGGATGGTGAGTTGCTGCTCGTATCCGATGCCTAGGGAAGCCGATAGTCGAAGGTGTACTCGACGGTGATGTGGTCGCCCGCGGGGAGAGGGCCGAAGCCGTCCACGCGCTGCACGGCACGGGTGGCCGAGAGATCGAGCGACGGGGAGCCGCTACGGGTGGCCACGCGGGGGTTCGAGGGAGTGCCGCTGCGATCGATGTCGAAGATAAGGACAACATGTTTGCCATTCGAGGCGCGCGGGTCGGCCTCTTGCGGGAACCACTGCTCCGCGACTTTACGATTGACGATGTTGATGTAATAAGCGAAGCGCGCGCCGAAGGTCTTGTCCTCGACGCTGACGCTGGCCGTTCCGTTCTTGAGCTGCATGGTGGCCATGGCAATGCGGATGCCGGCGGTCTCCCCTGTGGCCGCCTTGGTGGGCTGCGTCGGAGCGGGCTGTGGGTGCTTCGGCGGCTCGGGCGTGGGCTTGTCCGCGACCTTGACGGGCTTGGTGATCTTTTTTGGGATGAGAACTTCATTGGGCTTGGGGGGCGGCTCCGTCTTTTCCTTGACGACGACGGGGGCTGGACTGGGTTTTTCAGAGGGAAGGACGGCATTTTCGAGGGTGCGCTGTTTGGGCGGCAGCGGCAGGGCGTTGACCATCGTGGCCTGGATGGCTCCCGCGGTGGCCTGGTCCTGGCCCCAGGGCTTGGCGGGCGAGCGGAGATGGGCGAAAGCGAAGAGACCGCCGAAGAGGACGGCGTGGAGGGTTAGAGAGACAAAAAGGTCTCGGCTGGTTGAGGTCTTCTGCTCGGATTGCAGTTGGGTAGGGATGGCAGTCTTCTCTGAAAATTATGAATGATGGATGTATAGCGGGTTTTCAGCCTTTATTACTTCCTGTCACGTTTTCCTAAGCCTCTGGCATCGGCTGGTATGTAATGCGCCTTTGGCGCTCTTATGGCTTCCTTATTTCTCCAGCGGCTGGGTGACAATGCTTATGTTGGTGATGCCGGCCTGCTTCACCGCGTCCATGACGGACGCGAACGCTCCGAAGGGGACACGCTCGTCGGAGCGGATATAAACAATGCGTTTGGAGTCGGTCTTGGTGCCGGTGCGGAGGCGGGTGGGCAGTTCGTTGACGTTGACGGGTTTGTCTTGCAGGAAGACGGTCTGATCCTTGTCGATCGTGATGACCATGCGTTCTTCGGTGAGCTGATTGACGGAGCGAGTGTGCGGGACGGCGACCTCGATGCCGGACTGAAGCACCGGCGCGGTGAGCATGAAAATCAGCAGTAGCACGAGCACCACGTCGACGAGCGGGGTGATGTTGATCTCGGCGAGGGCGGTCTGGGTGCGAGCGCGGCCGCCGGACTGGACGGAGAAGGCCATTCTAGTAGTCTCTCCGGCGGACGGGCTCTTCCTGCTGGACGGGCTGCGTCATCATGGCGGCGTTCTCGATGGCGTTGAGCAACTCGCGCCCGAAGTCGTCCATGCGCGAGGCAAAGGTGCGGAGCCTGGCGGTGAGCTGGTTGTAGCCGACGACGGCCGGAATGGCGACGACGAGACCGGCGGCGGTCGTGATGAGAGCCTCGGAGATGCCGGGGGCGACGGCGCGGAGGGTGGCTGCGCCGGAGGCTCCGAGTCCATGAAAAGCGTCGATGATGCCCATGACGGTGCCAAGCAGGCCGATGAACGGCGCGATGGCGGCGATCGTGGCGAGCCAGGTCATGCGGGCTTCCATCAGGGTAAGGGCTTCGGATGAGGCGGTCTGGGCGGCGCGGTCTAGGGCTACGGGGTTGCGAGGCAGGCCGCGGCCACCGGTCTGGCGCTGGTATTCATCGTGGATCTCGGTGAAGACGGCGACGAGTGGACTGGGGCGGAACTGCGAGGCGACGGCGGCGATCTCGGAGAAGCGTCCGGATTTGCGAAAAGCGTAGAGGAAGCGCTTGGATTGCGATTCGGCCTTGGAGAACGCCGCCCATTTGGAGAGCATGATGGACCAGGAGAGTATGGAGCAGAGGAGTAGAAGGATGAGGACGGCGAGAGCGACGGGACCGGAATTGTGGATCATTTCAAGCAGGGCGGAGTTGCCGGAGCTTGCGGGCGCGGCGGCGGAGTCATCCTGAAAGAGGAGAGTGGCGAAGATTGTAAGCAGGGGCGTCATCTGATGCTTAGTGTAAAGGCAACAATAGAAGTTGCTGTATACCAGCGTGGCACAGCAACGATTTCTTCCGGGTCGGGTTGAAGACGTTATCGCACGTTGACCTGTCTTCCAGGATGACCCTCCATGCTTCGTTGTCATGTTTTCTTTAGTCTATGTTCGACCGCTCTGCTGGCGGGATGCGGGGGTTCAGCTGCGGTTACAACGCCGACACCTGCGCCAGCACCGGCTCCAACGAATGCGACGACGGTCAAGCACATTGTTGTGATCATGCAGGAGAACCGGACGTTTGATAATCTATTCAACGGGTTTCCGGGGGCGGATACCGTACAGAGCGGCATAAGTCATGGAACGGTTATCCCACTACAACCTGTGCCCTTTGAGCAGGGAACGGACGTAGATCATAGCCACGTCAACTGGTATAAGGCGTGGAATGGCGGAGCAATGGATGGGTTTACGATCGCAAAGAAGTACCCCACTCCGAACTTTCCTTACGCTTACGTGCCGCAGACGGAGACGATACCCATATGGACGCTGGCGAAGGCGTTTACGCTGGGCGATCGAATGTTCCAATCGAACTCGGGACCTAGCTTTCCGGCGCATCAATATATGATCGCGGGTCAATCGCAGCAGGCGGACGAAAACCCGAATGGAACATGGGGGTGCGATGCGACGGCATCGACTACAGTAGCGTTGTTGGGCCCAAATGGGACGAATCTGCCTGGAGTTTATCCCTGCTTCGACTACCAGACCATGGCGGATGTGCTGGATACGAAGGGCGTGACGTGGAAGTATTACGCCCCGGCGCTCGGCACAAGCGGAGATATCTGGTCAGCGTTCCAGGCGATCAAGCATATTCGTTTCGGCGCGGATTGGACGACGAACGTGATCTCTCCCGATACGCAGATATTGACCGACATTGAGGCGGGTACCCTGGCGCAGGTAACATGGGTCGTGCCTGCGGGGAGCTACTCCGATCATGCAGGCCTGTCATTAACGCCGGAGGGGCCCGATTGGGTAGCTTCTATAACAAACGCGATTGGGGCGAGCCAATTTTGGGATTCGACGGTGATCTTTATCGCCTGGGATGACTGGGGCGGATGGTATGACCACGTGAATCCTCCACAGATCGACGCAATGGGACTAGGGTTTCGGGTACCGCTCATCGTGGTCTCGCCCTATGCTAAACACGGTTACATCTCGCACGCGACGCACGAGTTCAGCGGCTTCCTGAAGTACACAGAGGAGGTGTTCGGATTACCAAGCCTGGGGCAACGCGACGTGGCGGCGGACGACCTCGCGGACTGCTTTGATTACACCCAGACACCACAGCCCTATGTACCGGTTCCGGTGACCATGAGTTCGGCGTTCTTCAAGGCGAAAAAGGAGACCGGTCCAGCAGACACGGACTGAAGTGGTATGGGAACTTTGGCATTTTGGAGTAATGCTCTGCTTGCGGCTGGGTTCGGATTGCAAGTGGTGTTGATGCTGCTGCTTTATAAACTGCGGCGCTTGCGTGAGATGTGGACGTTCGGCGCGCTAATACTGTTCTACGCGATAAGGGCGGCAGTGCTCTTCGAGTTGCTTCACCATGTTTCGCGCGAGTCCTACAGAGAGCTGTTTAGCGGCCTTTCGTGGATGGATCTGGGATTACAGATCATGCTAGCCGTGGAATTGACCTTGGTTGCGTCGCGAACCATGAAGCGGAGTTGGCTTGTAGTGTTACCGATATTTACGGGCATGATTCTGCTCGCGCTGGCTATAGCAGCGGGTACGGCCGTTGTGTTGCCGACACGGTCGCCCGTACCCGCAGATCGCGGGACAATCTTTACGGGTGTCTTGTTTGTCGAGTTGCTTGCCTGGCTCCTTTCTGTCGAGGTGCGCGGTTGGCCGCGATCGGTGTCGATGGGGATGGCGGTCGTAGGGCTTGCCGGGACGGTGACGGAATGTGCAAAGAGCGTGACGGCTGCTCATCGTGATAGTCATGCGTTTGTGGTGTGGGCCTATGGGAACGCGAGCATGTACGTTGCGGTCCTGGCGTATTGGAGCGTGCAATGTGTGCGTATAGGTAGGTCGGTGGGCGCTCGAGAGAGCAAGGGCTAAGTGCCTTCGCGGATTGTCCCCGCTCAAGGGAGTGGTCTAATGTTTATCGCTCAAGGGACAACCGCACTGATGCCGTAGTCCATCTCACTTCTGGTATGGCGATAGACGCCAATGAGGTTTTCTGATGCGACACAAGATGAGCAGTGTTTCTGCCGCTTTGCTGGGTGTATGCCTGAGCGGCAGTTGGGGGATGCTGGCAAATTCGGCACATGCCCAAACCGGTTCGACACAGAACGCGCCGGATAATTCAGGGCAGAATAAAAATCAAAGCCCGACAGCGGATAATCAGTCAAGCGTTACGTCGGATCGTCTGACGACGGCAAAAATCCGGCGTTCCATCATTGCAGACAAGTCACTTTCAACGTATGCCCACAATATAAAGATCGTGACTGCTCATGGAGCGGTTACCTTGCAAGGGCCGGTGAATACGGCTGACGAAAAGGACAAGGTCGCGGCATACGCCACTTCCGTAGTCGGCGCGGACAAGGTTGCGAATAACCTTACCGTAAAGCAATAGAAGGCATCACCACGAAATAGCGATAACTGCTGCGATGCAGCGAGGAGACGGAAATGGCAAGCAAGAACACGGCAGTCTTTGGTATCTATGCGACTCCTCACACGGCCGAAGCGGCTGTGGATCATCTCATGTCGCGAGGCTTCGCAAACTCAGCAGTTTCAGTGCTTTTACCGGATGATGAGAGTACACGGGCGTTTGCGCACGAGAAGGCGACAAAAGCGCCCGAGGGGACGGCCGCCGGTGTGACAACAGGCGGCGTCATCGGCGGAACCCTTGGTCTTCTTGCAGGCATTGGCGCGTTGGCAATCCCGGGTGTGGGGCCGTTGATTGCGGCTGGTCCGATCATGGGAGCGCTCGCCGGTCTTGGCGTGGGCGGGGCTGTTGGAGGGGTCGTCGGCGCGTTGGTCGGCATGGGTATACCGGAGTATGAGGCGAAGCGGTACGAGGGTGCCGTGAAAGATGGCGGAACATTGCTCTCGGTGCACTGCGATACAGCGGAGCAGGTGGAAACGGCGAAAACAGCCTTGAAAGAGACAGGGGCGCGCGACATTTCATCGTCGAGCGAAGCGGCCTCAAATGACACCTCGGGCGGTCGTGGCACGTTTGGCAACATCTCCGATGGGGAGCCGTTGACGCGTCATGAGAGCAATCTGAACGATCAGGATGTGGTTGTCGTCAATGACCGCGTGCCGTCCACCCGCTACTAAACTGGATGGTTAATGCGGCCGTGAAGCCTCCTTCGGGAGGCTTTCGTTTTTGTGGACGATGACGACGTGCTTCCGTTTGCTATGCTCCCGATAGGTAGTGATGTGAGGGTGGATGCTGCTGGAGTTGCGGGTAGAGAACTATGCGGTGATTGACCGGGCAACGGTCCGACTCGGACCGGGGCTTAACCTGCTTACAGGGGAGACTGGCGCTGGAAAATCGATTCTGATTGATGCCCTGGCGCTGCTACTTGGGGGAAAGGGTTCGCCCGAGGTGGTACGGCATGGGGCGGAGAAGGCCGTCGTAGGATGCGTCTTTGAGGCCACGCCGGGAGCGCTTGAGGTGTTGGAGTGGCATGGGATTGAAGCGGAGTCCGACGATGTGCTGTTGCGGAGGGAGATCTCGATTGGCGGCAAAGGCCGCGTCTTCATCAATAACCAGGCGACGACCGTAGGGGTGCTGCGGCAGCTTGCGCCGGAACTGGCGCTGGTTCATGCTCAGGGCGAGACGATGGGGGCCTTCGACGAGGCGCAGCAGCGTTTATTGCTGGACCGGTTCGGCGAGATAACGACGGGCGACGTCGAGTCTGCGTTTGCAGCCTGGCTTGAGACTCGGAAACGGCTAGAGGTATCGGAGTCGGCGGAGCAGGAGCGGCTGCGGATGGCGGACCTATGGCGTTTTCAGAGTGGAGAGATCGCGGATGCGGGATTGAGCGCGCCGGAAGAGGATGCGGTGCTCGAGGCGGAGAAGCGGGTATTGGGGAACTCCGAACGGCTTTATGGAGCGGCCATGCAGGCGCACGAATTACTGTACGAAGGTGAAGGCTCAGCCGAAACGACCTTAGGCGCGGCTCTGAAGCATTTGGAAGAACTGGCCCGGTACGATGCCCGCTTTATAGATCCCGCGAGAGAGTTGGCCACGGCGAAGGCAACGGTTGAAGACGTGTCGGCGGGAGTGCGGGACTTTGCGGAGAAGATGAACGCGTCGCCGGGGCGGCTGGAGGAGATTGAAGATCGGCTTGCGGTGCTCGACCGGCTAAAGCGGAAATACGGGCAGACACTCGGCGAGGTGATCGCGTTTGGACATGAGGCCGCGCGGCAGCTGGCCGAGGTAGAAAATCGTGACGCGTTGCTCGTGGAGTTGAAGGCGCGGGAGACGTTGCAAGCGGAAGCTTACCGAACCGCGGCTGCGAGATTGACGGCGAAACGGCGAGAGGCGGCGGGACGGTTGGAAAAGCTGGCCGAAGCGCAGATCAACGATCTGGCGATGCGTGTGCGCTTCAAGGTGGGCGTGACTGAAGGCGAGGAGCAAGCTCGCTGGACGGCGCGGGGATGGGATCGAGTGGAGTGCCGGATTGCGACGAACGCGGGTGAACCCCTAAAGCCGCTCGATGAGATTGCGTCTGGGGGTGAGATGTCGCGGGTCATGCTTGCGTTGAAGGTAACGGTTGAGGAGGGCGTGGCGGCCGGGCGGAAGAAAACCGTGCTGCCGCGAACCCTGGTCTTCGATGAGATCGATATTGGTATAGGCGGCCGCGCGGCAGAGGCGGTGGGGCGGAAACTGAAGACCCTCTCGCGGACGCAGCAAGTGCTCTGCATTACGCATCTGCCGCAGATTGCGGCATTCGGAGACCAGCATTTCCTCATTGAAAAAGCGGAGAAGAATGGCCGGACAGAGACTGGGGTGAGGCGCATGGAGATCGATGAGCGGCGGCGGGAGATTGCGCGGATGCTAAGCGGCGCGGCCGTGACGGAGACGAGCCTTCGCCATGCGGAGAGTCTGCTGATCGCCAGCGGCGGCGGCATCTAAATGGATGGCGCAGGCATCGCACTAAAGGAAGGATAGGAGGCAAGACGATGGCGGATGTTCAAAAATGTGCGCATGAAGCGTGTAGCTGTATGGCAGCCGAAGGTTCGAAATATTGCTCGACTTTTTGCGCTGATTCAACGGACGTGACGACGTTGGAATGCGATTGCGGGCATCCTGGATGCGAGAAACATAGCTTATAAACGGTTGGGCAAGCTCTTTGTTGTTCAAGGCTGATTGGTAAATCCAATCAGCCTTTGCTGTTGATGCAACGTATCGGCACCGACTGGCGCGTCCTATGCAGTCTGCCCCTGCTTTCCAGAAGGCCCGGCTGACCGCATGATTGCTCGACAGCCATCGTGCACGGTTTGCGGCTGGTTACGATCTGGGAATTCGCTAATCCGGAGAAGTGACTGTATCCGGTAGGACGATGACGAGTTAGAAAGAATGGAGTCTTATCACCATGGCAACGCCTCTGGCACTTCCGCTGGCTGATCTGACGATGGATGAGGTGGACCGCGCGCAGGCCTTGGCGCGGCGATATCATGCCGAATTTGTGGACCTAAAGAATTTTAAGATCCAGCATGATCTATTCAAGTCCGTACCGGTGGACATGATGTTCCGGTACAATTTTGTGCCCCTGGAACAAGCGGAAGGCCGCCTGGCGATTGCGGTCTCCGATCCATCGAAGCTGATGGTGCTCGATGAGATTTCGGGGCTGCTGGGGCAGCGGCTGGTCACGCGCGTCGCAACCCTATCGCAGATTACGGATTTGCTGAAGAAAACGGAGCAGTCGCAGCGTGTGTTGGACGAGGCGTCCGAAGGCTTGGCGTTCGATGTGCTTTCGAGCGAGGACAATCCGGACGAGAACATTTCGATCGAGCGGCTGACGGGCGAGGACGACATCTCGCCGATCATCCGGCTGGTGGATACGACGATCTTTACCGCGCTCGAGCGTCGAGCGTCGGATATTCACCTGGAGACGTTCGATGACTGTTTGATGGTCAAGTACCGGATCGATGGAGTGCTGCAGCAGGCGATGGCACCCATTGCGCGGGAGCACCACCAGACGATCCTGTCACGCATTAAGGTCATGTCGGAGCTCGATATCGCGGAGCGGCGAGTGCCGCAGGATGGCCGCTTCCGGGTGCGGTATAAAGGGCGGCTGATCGACTTTCGCGTGAGTATCATGCCGACGGTGCACGGGGAAAATGCCGTGCTCCGCGTACTGGATAAAGAGTCGATGTCCGAAAAATTTACGAAGCTGTCGCTCGACGTGGTGGGCTTCGCGGAGAAGGACCTGACGCGGTTCCGGCGGTACATCAAGGAGCCTTACGGGATGGTGCTGGTGACGGGGCCGACGGGGTCGGGAAAGACGACGACGCTTTATGCGGCGCTCAACGAGATCAAGTCCGAGGAAGACAAGATCATCACCATCGAGGACCCGGTGGAGTACCAGATTCGCGGGATCACGCAGATTCCAGTGAACGAGAAAAAGGGTTTAACCTTTGCGCGCGGGCTGCGGTCGATTCTACGGCACGATCCGGACAAGATTCTGGTGGGCGAGATTCGCGACGCGGAGACGGCCCAGATCGCGATCAACTCGGCGCTGACCGGTCACCTGGTGTTTACGACCGTGCATGCGAACAACGTGGTGGATGTGTTGGGACGCTTTCTGAACATGGGCGTCGAGCCGTACAACTTTGTCTCCGCGCTGAACTGCATCCTGGCACAACGATTGGTGCGGACCGTGTGCGAGTTCTGCGCGCAGACCGTGCGCTACACGGACGCCGAGTTGGAGCTGAACGGGCTGGAACCGGCGGAATGGCAGGGGTTTGCCTTCCGCGAGGGTACGGGCTGCATGGAGTGTGGGGGCACGGGCTTCCGCGGGCGGTCGGCAATCCACGAGCTGTTAGAGCTGGATGACGAAATTCGTGAGATGCTGCTGGCCAAGAAACCGGGATCGGAGATACGGAAGAAGGCAAAGGACAAGGGCATGGCATTTCTGCGCGACTCGGCGATCGACCGGGTACGCGAGGGGGTGACGACGCTGAAGGAGATCAACAAAGTTACGTTTATCGAGGCTGGACGCTAGCTCACTGCCGATATACAGGGCAGGAGATGCGGGATGGACGACAAGATTTACTGGATGTACGGCTTCTGGATCGTATTATCAGGAGCGAAGAGTGTGCAGGCGATCCGGCGGCTGATCGCGTACCATCAGCTTCACGTGCCGGCTCCAACGGACCGGGTATTGCTGACAGCGTTCTGGACGGTAGCGTGTTTGTTCTATGGGTATGTTTGTTTGCGGCGTTATAAGACGAACGCCGTCCGCCAGGCGACACAACAAAGGTAAGCTAAGGACGCATGGAGTTTTTCTCGACCAGTTTATTGCCGTCAACCCTCGGAACGCGTCCGCGCGTCGCAATCGATCTGCGGCCGGAAGGGGTAGTGGCGGCGCGCGCCGACAATGCTGAAGGCTTGCTGACCGCGATTGCGCGAGCCAATGTGCCGGAGGGCGCGGTTCTGCCCGGATTGAAGGCAGGCAATATCGTCGAACGCGGCGCAGTAATCGCCTCCGTGCGAAAGACTTTGGATGCTGTAGCCGATAAGACGAAGGGACGCGAGATTACGCTCGTTTTGCCCGACGCGGCGGTGCGGGTGATCTTTCTGGATTTCGACTCGTTGCCCGGCAAGCCGGCCGAGGCTCTACCGCTTGTACGCTTCCGGCTCAAGAAGCTAATACCGTTTGAGAGCGACGAGGCGGCGATCAGCTATCAAACGATGTCGACTTCCAAAGGTTTGGTGCGCGTGCTGGCGGTGGCGATTCCGCGCGATGTGCTGACCGAGTACGAGAGTGTGGTGCGCGAGGCTGGGTATGAGCCGGGGGCGGTGCTGCCGAGTACGCTCGCGGCGTTGGCGGGACTCGACGTAACCGACTCCGCGGTACTGGTTGTCAACGCCGGGCCGAAGGGCGTCACGACCGCGATCGTGCGGGAAGGGATTCTGCTGCTGCACAGGTCGGTGGACATGACGACCGAGGAGCCGTATGTCGAACCGGTGGTCTCCCTGCCGCTAGTCGACGTGGACACCTCGCACGAGGAATGGGCGTTGCAGCAGCCGCTTCCGGTAGGAGTAACCGCCACCGCGGAGGCCGCGCGCATGGCGGCGATGGCGGAGCCAAGCGCGGTGCTGGAAGGCGTGCGGGAAGAGCTGCGTGAACTGGCGCAGAGCTCCGGCTCGCGTGAAGTGGCGCAGGCGGTAAGTGTAGCGACGGCGTACTTTGAGGATACGCTGGGAACTCTGCCAAGCATGATTCTGTCGGCTGGCTCAACGGGAGCGGAACGGCTCAAGGGAATGTTGCGCGAGGCGGACTTTGGCGGCGTGGAGTTGAAGGTGCATGAAATGGTGGAGAGCGGGATGATCGATTCAGTCGTCACTTCGAGGATAGCGCCCTGTTGGCTGGCGAGCGTTCGGGGAGCATTGCGAAGCTGATGCGGATCACGATCAATCTTGCGTCCCGGCCCTTTATTGAGCTTCGACCGCTTTTCGCACGGCTCAGGGTAGCGGCCGTGGCATTGACGGTGTTGGCGATCATGTTGGGTTTCGGTGTGCACGCATTGAACCAGCGGGCAAAGCAAGCTGAGACGCGGATGGACGATCTGAAGGCACGGACAGCGGCTTTCGAGGCGGAGCGGCGGGCGGATGAAGCACGAATGCATCAGCCGATCAATATGGCCGTGCTGGAGCGGTCGGAGTTCCTAAACTCGCTCTTCGCGCAGAAGAGCTTCAGCTGGACGGCCGTGATGATGGACCTTGAACGGGTGCTGCCGGAGGGGGTGCAGGTGACGAGCATCGATCCGCAGATCACTAAAGAGGGTCTGGTCCAGATACGGCTTAGGGTGAGCGGCGACCGTGGCCGGGCAGTACAACTGGTGCGAAACCTTGAGGGATCGCAGCGATTCCTGTCGCCGCGGCTAAGCAATGAATCGGCGCAGACGGCGGATTCGGGCGGAGGGCTGGCGGGTGCGCCGCGTGGGACGGGCTTTACGACGACGGCTGCGTCTACAACTCCGGGCGGGGTGGAGTTTGACATTTTGAGTGGGTATAACCCTCTGCCGGACAGGTCTTTACGCGAGAAAGGAAGCCTCATCCGATGAGCCAAGTGCTTCCCGCTCCTAAAGATGTCGCAGCTCGCAGCCGCCGCCTGGTGACGAAACTTAACCTACACATTGCGGGGGTCGGGGTCCTTGCGCTGTTGAACGTGTATCTTCTGGTGCGGCTTGCTGTAGCCTGGAATACGGCGAGCAGCCAAGACGCGGCGGCCATGGCGCGGGAGACGGCGCGGATGCAAGCGGCGCAGCAGACCGCCCAGCCTTTGCTCGGTCTGGACCAGAAGTTGGTCTCGGCTACGCGCGATTCGGATCGCTTCTACCAGCAGCGGCTGCCCTATGCCGACTCGCAGATAGTGGCGGAGCTTGGCGCGTTGGCGAAGCAGCAGAACGTAAAGCTGACACGGGATAGCTTTGCGTATGAGCCAGTGCTTGTGGGAAGTATCGGCGCGATGACGGCGGTTAGGATCGATGCGACGCTGAGCGGGGACTATCGGCCGCTGATGCTTTTCCTGAACTCGTTGGAGCGCGACAAGCTCTTCTTCATGATTACGGGCGTTACGCTGACAGGACAGCAGAGTGGGACAGTGAATCTGCGAATCAAGCTGATCAGTTATCTGCGCGCGAATACCGGCGGCGACGTTTCGGTGAATGACGAGGTGGCGCGATGAAGCTCGGAACGGAAGATCGCAAGAAGCTGCCGATTTTGATCGTGGCTGGGGTGTTAGCGCTAGGGGCTATCTACTATATGTATTCGCAGCTGAGTACGCCGGGTACGCCTCCGCCAGCGGTAACGAGCGCGCCTTCGGCATCTCGGCTATCCCCTGCAAATACAACGCGTACTGTCACGAAGCCAGCGGCACGGCTCGATCCGACGCTGCATATGGAGGCGATGCTGGTGACGGAGTCGCTGGTGTACTCGGGCAATGGGCGGAACATCTTCTCAGCGGGACCGAGTGCGAAGGATCTGATCGTTACGGAGGTCAAGCAGGTGGAGATTCCTCATCCGATCACCCCTGCTCGTCCGCAGACGCCAGTTGCGTCCGGGCCGCCACCTATCGACCTGAAGTTCTTCGGGACGGAGACGGCCGGCGGAGGAGCGCGGCGAGCGTTTCTGCTGCATGGCGAGGATGTCTTTCTGGTGGCCTCGGGGGACATTGTGCAGCGGCGGTACCGGGTGGTGCGGATCGACGCGCGCTCCATCTTGATGGAAGACATCGCGAACAATAACCAGCAGACACTGCCTCTGCTCTCGAACTGAGCTAGCGATGATGAAGCGGCCTGAATACGGCGATCCCGACCAAGAAGCCGGCTTTATGATCGTTGGCCTGATTGTGGCTATCTTCATCATTCTGCTGGTAGTGGCGATCGCCGCGCCGCGGGTGGCGAAGTCGCTGCGGCGCGACCAGGAGGTCGAGGCGATCCATCGCGGCAACCAATACGTGCGGGCAATCCAGCTCTACTACCGGAAGACGGGGCACTATCCCGGTGCGATCGATCAGTTGGAGAAGACGAACAACATCCGCTTCCTGCGCCAGCGATATGTCGATCCGATGACGGGCAAACCGGACTGGCGGCTGATTCACGTGGGCGAAGCGAAGACGACGGTGAAGGGGTTCTTCGGTAAGCCATTGACTGGTTTGGCGGGGGCGAGCGGGATTGCGGGATCATCGACGCCGGGGTCGAGTGTCGGGGCGGCGGGCAGTGCCGCGTCCGGATCGGGGTCTGCGTTTGGGGGTTCCGGTACATCGGGGTCCGCGGCTGGAGGGTCCTCGTTCGGAGGCGGCTCTGGAGTTGGAAGCAGCTCGGCCTCGCCGGCCGGAGGATCGAGCTTTGGTTCGGGGTCGTCGTTTGGATCGCCGGGCGGAACAGGAGCGGGCGGAGCGCCCGGAGGCTCGGCTGCGGATGCTTCTACCCCGAACGGAGCGGGTGGCACGGGAAGCTCCGGCATCGGGAGCCAGTCGGCGACCAGCTTTACGGGGACGGGCGCGCCGATCGTAGGGGTGAGCAGCAAGGCTGCGGGAAGCTCGATTACGGTGCTGAACGAGCAGACAACCTATGCGACCTGGGAGTTCCTGTACGACCCTCGGATTGAGCAGTTGAAGGCGAAGACGAGTCTGCTGGGCGGTTCGGCTACGGGAACGAGCGCGTCCAGCTTTGGGTCGAGTACGGGGTTCGGCACGCCGGGAACGGGGGCGAATGGGACGGGAACACCCTCAAACACCTCCGGGCCGCCAACCACGTCGGCACCCACGGCACCGGCTACGCAGCCAAGTACACCGCCGCAGTAAATACGGCGTGCATGTGGCGGAGGCGTTTTTCGGTTTTCGACGTTTAACTCTATTTTTGATGTGTGATCTAACAAAACAAAAGACTTAGACCTAGATCGACTATTTGGCGTCCGTGCGGAAACTGTATTTTATGTGCCCTAAGTGAGTTTTTTAGAAGCATGAGTTGTCAAGTCCTCCCACTTTTGTGGCAGTGCTCTTGAGTTGTGTTGGGCGGCAAGACGCGGGTTCCTTTCGGGAATGACAAATCAGAAAGGCAAAGGACGCCGCGCGGAGACGCTGCTTCTCGCGAGGAGGGGCAAGCAGAAAGACGGCTACTTCGTGGGCTTCGGGAGTGCGTCGGCGCGAAGGCGGCCGATACGACCTTTGGGGCCGACGACGAAGGGAAGAGAGAGGGCGTTCCAGTCGCGGTCGGCGGAGGAAGGTTCGCTCGGGCCGGGCTTGAGGGCGCGCCAGTTGCGGCCGTCGTCGGTGGAGAGGTCGGTGCCGTTGGGGCCTACGGTGATCAAGTTCTGACGAAAGGCATCGTAATCGACGGCTGACCGGTAGCCGCCGGGTGGCTTGCCGGCAGCTGTCCAGGTCTTACCGCCATCGTTTGAGGTGGCGGCCGTCCCATCGGCAAGGGTTGGTTTGTCATAGGTTCCTCCCACAGCGATGACCACCAAGCGGCTTTTACCGCTCATGTTTGTCACGTTGCGGGCGGCTAGCGAGAAGATTCCCGCGGAGGCGCTTCCACCCGCAAGCGGCGCGTCTGACTTTCCCCAGGCCATGGGGCAGCTTGCGTTGGGCTGGGCGGCGTCGCATTTGGAGAAGGAGTAGAAGACGTGCGGCGGGGTGGTGCCTCCGGTGGCGAAGAGGAGGAAGGGGCCATCGGCGAGAAGCGCGGTGTTGCCGGCCGCGAAGGCTCCAGCGTTCTTGTCGGCATCGAGGCCGGGATCGTCTGCGATAAACCAGTTATCTCCACTATCCGGCGAGTAGAACATGGAGAATCTCCCATCGACCGGGTCACCCATAAGGTAAAGCTGCTTCGTAGTGACTTTGCGAAGGCTGTCCCAGAAGCCGTCCTTGTCGGGGTTGGTGAAGACGAGCTTCCAGGTGCGGCAGCCGTCGGTGGTTTTGTAGAGGCGGGAGAGGTCGCCCTTGCCGGAGGACATGACGATGGCGGTGTTCTCGTCGAAGGCCTGGATGCCGCGGAAGTCGAGGTGTTCGGCACCGGGCGGGGTAGCGCAGCCTTGCCAGAGATAGCCGCCGTCTTCAGTGCGGAGGACGGTGCCTTCGGTGCCGCTGGCCCAGGCTACGCCGCCGCCGACGTTATGGATGCCGCGCAGGGAGGCGGTGGTGTGGGAGTCCTGGAGGTCCCATTGGGCCGAGAGCGCGGGTGCGACGATGGTGGTGAGGAGGAGGGCTGGGAGAAGGCGCATGGTGCGATCAGTGTAGCTGGTTCGAGCACCCCACCCTACGGCGATAAGGCTGCCGTGAGGATGGGGCACCCAAGGTTTAGCTGGCCTGGAGCCCACCCAGCGGCGATGAGGCTGCTGTAAGGATGGGGCACCCAAGGTTTAGGCTGGCCTGGACCCCACCCTGCGGCGATAAAGCTGCCGTGAGGATGGGGCACCCAAGGGTTTAGGCTGGCCTGGAGCCCACCCTACGGCGATGAGGCTGCCGTGATGATGGGGCACCCAAGGTTTAGGCTGGCCTGGACGCTATCCAACGGCGATGTCGTGTAATGTTTCGGGCCGTCGTGCCACTATCCGCGCGTAGCCTGCTGCAACGTCCTGTTATTCCTGTCTGCCCTGCTACGAAGAGCTTGCGTTTGTAAATGGAGATTTACGATGAAAACGATTCCTACCTCTCTTCTGCTGCCGGCCCTTGTGCTGGCGTCGAGTCTCGCTCCAGCGATCGCGGCTGGGCAGGCGTCCTCCAATGTTACGGTTGTGGCGAGTGGGTTAGCCGCTCCTCGCGGTTTGAAGTTCGGTCCGGATGGGCTGCTGTATGTCGCGGAGGCGGGCAGTGGCGGTAGTACGTCCACGGTGGGGATTTGCCCCCAGGTGCCTCCGCCGATTGGCCCCTACATGGGCGGAACGACGGGAAGAATTTCACGGATCGATGCGAGCGGTAACCGGATTACGGTGGCGTCCGGCTTTCCCTCGGCGCTCGATGGTACGGGCGGCGTCGTGGGCGTGGCGGACCTTACGTTCCTTGGCGGCACACTGTATGCGCTGGTGGCTGGCGGCGGGTGTTCCCATGGCAGCGTAAATGTTCCGGCTTCCATTGTGAAGGTGGATGTTAAGACGGGTTCGTGGACGCAGTTTGCGAACCTGAGCGCGTTCGTCCATGCGAATCCGGTCAAGTATGCGAACGCCGATGATTACGAGCCGGACGGGGACTACTACAGCATGATCGGGTTCAACGGACGGTTGTACGTGGTCGAAGCGAACCAGGGACAGGTGCTTTCCGTTGGGGCCGATGGGGTGGTGCGGCGAGAGATCGATGTGTCGGCCAGCGAGGGGCACATTGTGCCGACCTCGATCGCGGAGCACTATGGACAGCTTGTGCTGGGCAATTTGAATGTGTTTCCGTCCACGCTGAATACAGCGACCATCAAGACGTTGGCCAAGCAGAGTTCGTATGACTCTTTTCCCGGGCTCGGTTTTGGATACAGGAACGACCGCTACCGGATCAGCAGCTCGACGGCGGGCTTTACGGAGATTGTCGGGACGGCGTTTGGCCCGGATGGACTGCTGTATGTGCTGGAGCTTTCCGCGCAAAGCGGGTATCCGGCCGGAGGTGCCGGTAAGGTCGTTCGCATTCAGCAGGACGGAACCATTGAAGATATCGCGACGGGACTGGTGGTGCCGACGGGGATGACGTTCTCGCCTGATGGCGAGCTATATGTATCGAACTTCGGAGCAGCTCCGGCGGGTGCGGGAAAGATTGTGCGGGTGATACTGCCCTAATCTTCGGCATGGCAGGAAACTGGGTGCATTGGCTTGCGATTCGGGCGATGCACCCTGCTTCCTTTAATGAGCACCTTCGGGAGCCTTGCCGGGTTTTACTTTCTTGAAGGTCCAGACGACGGCGACGCAGCCGAAGCAGAGGAGCGCGAGCCAGCGGAAGACGTCGACGAAGGCCCAGTTGGAGGCCTGGCGGCCCAGCTGCTGGTAGAGGTTGGATTGTGCGGCAATAAGCGTGTTGGCGGAGCCGAAATAAGTGGTGAGCGATTGCTGGGTGCTGGAGACGGCGTTCTGAAAATTCTGGCCGGAGAGCGGGACGGAGTTGATGATCTCGTTTTGGTGGGTGGCGGTGCGACGGGTTAGCAGCGTCTGAGCGACGGAGATGCCGATGGAGCCGCCAACATTACGCATGAGGTTGAAGACGCCCGAGGCGTTACCTACGGACTCCTTGGGAAGGGTGCCGTAGGCGGCGGTGGAGATGGGGACGAAGACGAAGGAAAGCGCGAAGCCGGCGATGATGATGGGCAGCAAGAGAGTGGTGGGAGAGATCTCCAAGGTGACGTTGCCGAAGTAAAGGGTGGCAAGGCCGAAGACGCCGAAGCCGAAGGTAAGCAGCCAGCGCGGGTCGATCTTATTGGAAAGGACGCCGACGATGGGGGCACCCATAACGGCTCCAAGGCCACGGGGGGCAACGGCGATGCCGGCGGTGAAGGCGGTGTAGCCCAGCAGCTCCTGATAGAAGAGCGGAAGCACGGTGGTGGAGGAGTAGATGGCTACGCCGAAGAGGAAGATGAGCGAGGCTCCGACCAGAAAATTACGGTCTTTGAAGACTTTAAGGTCGACGAGCGGATTGATCTTAGTCCAGGAGTGATAACAGAACCAGATGAAGCTGGTGACCATGAAGAAGACGGCCCAACGTATCCAGATGGCTCCAAACCAGTCGTCTTCCTGGCCTTTATCGAGGACGACCTGAAGGCAGCCAGTCCAGACGATAAGCGTGCCGAGGCCGATATTGTCGAAGGCGGGAACTTTGGCGTTCTTGATATAGGAGGGGTCCTTGATGAAGGCATTGATCATCAGGAGGGCGGCGATGCCGATGGGGATATTGATGTAGAAGGCGTATCGCCAGGAGTAGGTGTCGGTGAGGTAACCGCCTAGGGTAGGGCCGAGGACGGGGGCTACGACGACGCCAAGGGCGAAGACTGCCATGGCGAGACCGCGTTTGGCGGGTGGAAAGGATTCGATGAGGATGGCCTGCGAGAGCGGTTGCAGCGCACCGCCTCCCGCGCCTTGAATGACGCGGGCGAGGAGCATCAGGGCAAGGGTGGGGGCGGCTCCGCAGGCGAAGGACGCAATGGTGAAGATGGTGACGCAGGACATCAGGTATTTCTTGCGTCCGAACCGAAGGCCCATCCAGTTCGACATCGGAAGGACGATGGCGTTCGAGACAAGATAGGAGGTGAGGACCCAGGTGGCTTCGTCGTTGGAGGCGGAGAGCGAGCCGGCGATGTAGGGGAGCGCGACGGCGGCGATGGAGGTGTCGAGGACCTCCATGAAGGTCGCGAGCATGACGGAGGCGGCGATGAGCCAGGGATTGACTCCGGCGGCGGCCTGATCGGCTTGCTTGTCCTGCGCGGGCGCGGTTTCGGTGGCGGGCATGGGAACCTTTCACGGGGCCGCAGCAAGGCTGGGCTGGACGGATTCTGGTTGGATGAGACTCCGGTGGAGAAGATGCTTGGCGGCGAGTGAATGGAGAGAAATCCTGATGAGAATCGGGCTACCGGCGGCGGAGTGGCTTTCCGTATCAGCGGGTAAGGCGGAGTCTGCGCTCTATCGAGCGACGCCAGGTGTCGGTGTGGAACTCAGTGAACAGAGCGACGATGTAGGCGTAGACGAGCGTGAAGAGGAGGAGGGCGAGAGCGTAGAGAAGGTGTCGCGGGTCGGGCAGCCAGCGTGTATCGTGCGCGGCCAAGGCCGTGAGAAGAAGGAGGAACGGCATGTGGACGACGTAGAGGGTATAAGAGAAACGGGCTAGTTCGCGGCTGGTTTGCTCAGCCGGCGAAGGATGCGAGGGTTCCGTGGCGGAGAGAAGAATATAGAGCAGGGTGAAGGTGGCGGCGGTAAGGAGATAGTCAGCCTGAGCGAGTGAAAGGTTCGATTTGGCCAAGGCGTAGAGGATGGGTACGTAGAGCATCGAGGCCGTAAGACGGACGCTGAAATTGAGCTTCGGGGGCGGAAGCAAGGCAAGAAGCGTACCGGAAAGCCAGATAGGGAAGGCAATGAGGGTGCCGCGGACGAACCAGGCGATGAGGAAGAAGAGAACGGCGCTTACGATCCGCGCGGGGGTAGTGGCCATTCGGCGAGCAGGTTTCCACGCGGCGATCATGCCCAGGGGAAAGAGGAGGTAATACCAGAACTCATTGGCGAGGCTCCAGAGTGCGCCGTCGGAGCCGAGCATGGGGCGTCCGTCAATGCCCTGGAGGAAGAAGAGATTGTCGGCGAAGATGCGCGGGGTGAGCATCGCGCGGATGTCGGGGGTCATATGGTTGTAGAACGCTCCGCTGTAAAGGGCGGGGGCGGCGTGCGAGCGGAGGCCCAGGGTATCCCAAAGAAGGCAGAGGAGCAGGCCGGGGAGGAGGACGACCCAGAGGCGTAAAAGTCGATGGAGGAGATAAGTGGGCCAGTTCCAGGCACCGCGCTCCACCATGCGAAAGACGCTGCCGCTGATGAGGTATCCGCTGAGGACAAAGAAGATGACAACAGCCTGGTGTCCGGCGGAGGTCAGTAGATAGAAGGCGCGAATGGGAAGGGTGTGCGCCGGGAGTGCGGCGTAATCCTGAAAGAGGTAGTTGCGCCAATGGGAGACGAGGACGAGCAGGGCGGCGAGTCCGCGAACTAGGTCGAGCAGGACGGAGGCTTGGGTGCGGGCGAGCGGGGGGCGCGGCTGCCGGCTTTTTACGGCTGCGTGATCCCGTGGGAGCGTATTCATCGGGTGAGACGAGGCTAGCATCCGCGTAGGAACTTTGCGAGGGCTGTGAGCAGGACAGCGGATCGCAGGGTCCAGGCGAGGGTGCGGAGCCAGTTGAGACGAACGAGGAGGGTCAGGGTGGAGGCGTGGCTATCAGCCGGGCGGCCGAGGCGGGTGTGAAGCGGCACGTGGCCGATGGCGGTGGTGAGCCAGATGACGCCGATGAGCGCGTTCAGGAGGAGAGCTGTGGGGAGAGGGAGGGAGTGAGGACGGAGCGGCGGGTAGAGGATGGCGAGGGTGGTGAGGAGTTCGACGAGCATGGGCGGGAAGACGACCCGGGAGGTGCGGCTGGCGTGGAGGGTTTCGTAGCGATTAAGCTGAGCGGGGCCTACCTCGGCGAAGAGCGGGTAGTGGACGATCTGGACGAACCAGATGAGGCCGGTCATGAAGAGGGTGGCGGCGAGTTGGAGGATGAAGAGCGTGTCGGGCATCTGATTGGCGAAGCACTTAGGGTAGCAGTTCAGCTGCGGTGAAAAGGCTGAACATTGTGGAACCTGGACGATGAGAGATGCATCATATTGGTTGACAGTAAGTCACTCAATGTTCAATGATGGGTGAGTCGGAAGTTTATTTCAGGAGACAGCGATATGGGCAAGATGATTGGTATTGATTTAGGCACGACCAACTCGTGCGTGGCGGTGATGGAGGGTGGCGAGCCGAAGGTAATCCCGAACGAAGAGGGCGGGCGGACGACGCCGTCGATCGTGGCGTTTACCAAGAGCGGCGAGCGGCTGGTGGGGCAGGTTGCCAAACGGCAGGCGATCACCAACCCGGAGAACACCATTTTTTCGATCAAGCGCTTTATGGGCAGGCGTCTGAATGAAGTGGGCGACGAGATGAAGATGGTGCCCTACAAGGTGGTGGCTAAAGGCGATAACGTCGGGGTCATGGCGCAGGGCAAGGAGTACACCGCGCCGGAGGTCTCGGCGATGATTCTTCAGAAGCTGAAGAAGGCGGCGGAGGATTATCTCGGCACCTCGGTGACGGAGGCGGTCATTACGGTTCCGGCATACTTCAACGACGCGCAGCGGCAAGCGACGAAGGATGCGGGCAAGATTGCCGGTCTGGATGTAAAGCGGATTGTGAATGAGCCGACGGCGGCTGCTCTGGCCTACGGTCTGGACAAGAAGAAGGACGAGACGATCGCGGTCTACGACTTCGGCGGCGGTACCTTCGATATCTCGATCCTTGAGGTCGGCGAGGGAGTCATCGAGGTGAAGTCGACCAACGGCGACACGCACCTGGGCGGTGACAATCTTGACCAGCGCATCGTGGAGTGGTTGATCGCGGAGTTCAAGAAGGATACCGGGCTCGACCTTACGGCGAAGGGCAACGAGATGGCGCTGCAGCGGCTGAAGGATGCCGCCGAGAAGGCCAAGATCGAGCTGTCGACGGCGCAGGAATCGGAGATCAATCTGCCGTTCATCACGGCGGATGCGACCGGGCCGAAGCACCTGG
>CAXTRY010000012.1:32885-49332 GCA_964246805.1 uncultured Acidobacteriaceae bacterium | reverse complement strand
TGAACGCGCAGCCGATCTCGGTCGAGTCGACGCGGGGGCTGATCGCCATCGCGCACAACGGCAACCTGGTCAATCTCGGCACCAGCAAGGCCCGGCTGGAGCGCGATGGCGCGGTCTTCCAGACGACTTCCGACTCCGAGATCATCATCCAACTCATCGCGCACTCGCGCTCGAACACGCTGGTGGACTGCATCGCCGAGGCGCTGCGGCAGGTGGACGGAGCGTTCTCGATCGTGATGCTGACGCGCAACCGTGTCTTCGCGGCGCGCGATCCGCATGGCTTCCGGCCGCTGTCGATAGGGCGGATCGAGGGCAGGCACGGCGCGCCGGACACCTTCGTCTTCGCCTCCGAGACGTGCGCCTTCGACCTGCTGCACGCCAAATACGAGCGCGACGTGGAGCCGGGCGAGCTGGTGATGGTGTCCGAAGACGGCGTGACCAGCCGCCGCTTCAGCCCGCAGACCGTGCCGAACGCCTCCTGCATCTTCGAGCACGTCTACTTCGCGCGGCCGGACTCGCGCATCTTCGGCCGCTGGGTGCAGAAGAGCCGCGAGGAGATGGGGCGGCAGCTGGCGCGAGAGTCGCACATCGACGCCGACCTGGTGGTGCCGGTGCCGGACTCGGGCGTGACGGCGGCCATCGGCTACGCGGCGGAGTCGGGCATCCCGTTCAACCTTGGGCTGATCCGCAACCACTATGTGGGCCGGACGTTCATCCAGCCGGAGCAGCGGGTGCGCGACTTCGGCGTGCGGATGAAGCTGAACCCGGTGCGCAGCCTGCTTGAGGGCAAGCGCGTCATCCTGATCGACGACTCGATCATCCGGGGAACGACCTCGCGCAAGATCGTCCGGATGGTGCGGGCGGCGGGGGCGACGGAGGTGCATCTGCGCATCTCGTGTCCGCCGACGGTATCGCCCTGCTTCTACGGGGTGGATACGCCGAGTAAGAAGGACCTGATTGCGGCCAACAAGACGGTGGAGGAGATACGCGAGTACATCGAGGCGGACTCGCTGGCGTACCTGTCGCTGCCGGGGTTAACCTACGCCTGCACGACGGGCGAGGCGGCGGACGGGCTTTCACCGGCTTCATTCTGCACAGCCTGCTATACCGGACACTACCCGACGCAGTGGGTGGATGCGGAGGAAATCCTGCCCGCTCCGGCACTGGCGGTGTCGTGACAGTTTTGTCAAAAAGAGCATGTGATCTAACAAAATAAAGGGTTTAGTTCCTGATATCGGTTTTATAGTTTGCGCTGATTAAAGGCGGGCGGTAGCATCAAGTTGCGAGGAGATCATCCATGGCGGCAAGTACGGGAGAAGCGAATACGGGAGCGCGGCGGACGGAAGACATCGCGCTCGATCTGTTGAAGTTTGTGGCGGCGACGGCGAATGTTGGGGGAAAGGCGGCTGGGGCGACGACAGGCTTTGGGATTCCGTCGGCAGCAAAATCGGACGATCAGGTCAACCATCTGCTCGAGTTGTATGCGCGCTGCCGGGAGGCGGTCGAGGCGCCGGTCAGCTAGTGCCGGGTTCGCTTCGGATCGCGGTCGTCGGCGCGGGGGCGTTTGGACGCAACCATCTGCGGGTCTACCGGGAGCTGGCCCAGGCAGGACATGCGGTCGAGCTGGTATCGGTCGTCGATGCAGATGCCGCGACGATGGGCCAGGCGGCGGCTGAGTACGGAGTTGCCGGATTCGGCTCGGTCGGGGCGCTGCTGACATCTGGGATGAAGCTGGACGCGGCTTCGGTGTGTGTTCCTACCGTGCATCATGCAACGGTAGCGTCGGCTCTGCTGAACGCGGGTGTTGACCTGATGGTGGAAAAGCCGCTGGCGGGGTCGCTGGACGACGCGGATACGATACTTGAGTTGGCACGGCGGCATGGGCGCATTGTGCAGGTGGGGCATCTGGAGCGGTTCAATCCGGCTGTCACTGCGGCGCGGGAGCAGCTGAATCGGCCCATGTTCTTTGAGGCCCATCGGTTGAGCGTGTTTACGCCCCGGTCGCTCGACGTGGACGTGGTGCTCGACCTGATGATCCACGATCTGGATATTGTGCTGAGCTTCGTCCAGTCGCCGGTGCGCGAGGTGCGGGCCGTGGGGCTGCCGGTGCTGTCGAAGAAAGTGGACATCGCCAATGTGCGGGTGGAGTTCGAGAACGGCTGCGTGGCCAACTTTACAGCCAGCCGGGTGAGCACGGAGCGGGTGAGGAAGCTGCGATTTTTCCAACCCCACCAGTATTTATCGCTGGATTTCGCGCGGCAGGATTTACTGCTGATCGATGTGACGGCGGCGGCAGGGATGACGGTCGAGCAGCTGATTGCGTTGGAAGCGAAGACCAAAGCGAACTCTTCAGGGCATCCTACAGCGGGCTTGTCCATGCGGAAGCTGCCGGTGGTGGAGGGGGAGCCTCTGCGGCTGGAGATAGTGTCGTTTCTGGAGGCGGTCAGAACCCGGAGTACCCCTATAGTCTCGGGCGAGGATGGACGGCGGGCGTTGGCCTTGGCATTGTCAGTCAATCAAGCCATTGCGGCCCATGCGACCCGAACAGGCCTATAAAACAGGCCACGGCTGCTTACAGAGCAACTCGGGTCAAAAACTAGCTACTCTACCCACATTCATTCCAGGTGCGGAGACCAACCAGTGCGTAGAGCCTATTGCGGCGGCTGAGTCCAACGGCGAAAAGTCTCGCGTGAGATTTCACTATTTGCGGCACACTTGACGACACCGACCGCAGCCTCAGCCTAAACTCCGCGCCGAGCCTGCTGGAGAACAGCCTTTCTCGCCAACGCGACCCGCGGTATGCCTTGTAGGTCGTCATGGAACGAAATCCCGGTCCAACCTTCCAGTAGTGCCGCGATAGCGTCTCGTTGGTCGAATCCAATCTCCAGCGCCAGCAGCCCGCCAGGAATAAGAACCTCCAGGGCAGCAGGGATGAGCCGTCGATAAATATCGAGCCCTCCAACCCCGGCAAAGAGAGCCAACGCGGGCTCAAACTCGCGCACCTGCGGATGCAGCAGCGCACGATCCTCGACTGGAACATAGGGCGGATTGCTCACCACGATATCGAACCGCTCCACCGCGACAGCCCCCAGCAGATCGGATCGCAGAAAGCGAATACGCTTGCCCACCTGATGCCGCTCCGCGTTCGCCCGAGCCACGGCCAGCGCCTCTTCGGACAGATCGACCGCCGTAACTTCCGCCGCCGGAAGATGCACCGCTAATGCGATCGCGATTGCCCCCGATCCGGTGCCCACATCCACAATCCGCGTCTGGCGGTCTTTGGGAAGGGCTGCCAGCACTCGCTCCACCAGCAGCTCCGTCTCCGGTCGCGGAATCAGCACCGCGGGTGTCACCTGAAGGTCTAGTCCGAAAAAGTCCTGCTCGCCCGTAATATATTGCACCGGCTCGGCACACAGCCGCCGCGCAATACGTCCTTTGTAGACACGCCGCTCATCCTGGCTAAGCTCGCGCGCGGGATGAGCCCGCAACCCGGCGCGTGGTAGCGATAATTGCTGCAACAAAAGCCATTCCGCATCGCGCGCCGCATTGCCCGCAAGCTCCGGGACCCCGCGAAGGATCTCTGCTCCGGCCGATACTGCCTCGCGTATCGTCACCGACTGCGCTCAGGCCGCCGCTGGCTCATCCGCCTTCATCTTCTCGGCGATGTCATGGGCGATGAGCGCGTCGACCGTCGGCTGTAACAGCCCTTCCATCACCATGGCCAGTTGATGGTTCGTCAGCCCGATGCGGTGATCCGTCAACCGGTTTTGCGGAAAGTTGTAGGTCCGTATCTTTTCGCTGCGGTCGCCCGAGCCCACCTGCGCCTTGCGATCCTTCGCCTGCAACTGGTGAATACGCTCTTCTTCCACCTCATACAGCCGTGATCGCAGCACCCGCATGGCCTTCTCGCGATTTTTGATCTGCGACTTTTCGTCCTGGCAGCTGACCACCGTTTGCGTCGGCAGGTGCGTGATGCGAATCGCCGAGTACGTTGTATTCACCGATTGACCGCCCGGCCCCGAGCTGCAAAAGGTGTCGATCCGCAGGTCCTTGGCCTCGATCTTGATGTCGACCTCCTCGGCCTCGGGCAGCACCGCCACGGTAATCGCCGAGGTATGCACCCTGCCCTGCGTCTCGGTTGCCGGTACCCGCTGCACCCGGTGCACACCCGACTCGTACTTCATCTGCGAGTACACCTTATCGCCTTCGAAGATCGCCGTGACCTCCTTCAGTCCGCCGCCGATTCCCGACTCCGACTCCGACAGCACCTGCACCTTCCAGCGATGCTGCTCGGCAAATCGCAGATACATGCGAAAGACCTCCGCCACAAACAATGCCGCCTCGTCGCCGCCCGTGCCGGCTCGCAGCTCGATAATAATGTTTTTGTCATCGTTGGGATCTTTGGGCAGCAGCATGACCTTCAACGCCTCTTCGATCGGCTCCAGACGAGGCTCCAGCGACGCAAGCTCCTCCTCCGCCATCGTCTTGATCTCCGGATCGGACTCAGCCAGCATCACCTTCGCCTCGGTGATCTGCGCGCCGATCCGCCGGTGCTCGCGAAACTTTTCGATCACCGGTTCCAAATCGCGGTGCTGCTTCGCGGTTGCCTGAAACTTCTTTTGATCGTTGACTAGATTGGGATCCGAGAGCTGACGGCTCAGCTCCTCATACCGGGCGTCCATCTGTTCCAGACGGTCGAACATAGATTACTCCTCCGCGCTGCGGGCAGGGTGCTTACTGCAAGTTGTTGAGAAGGATGACGAGCGTGGCAACGTAGCTAGGCAAAGTCTAGGCGGATAAAGCGAGTCAACCCGAATTCACTCACCGAAGCAATCGCGAAGACTCTCATCGTCTATAAGATGATACGCCAAACGTCCGGATGCACCCGTCCGGACTATCGCACGATCGTGCCCGGTTCTTTTTCGAGGTCGAAGATGCGTGTTCGGAAGTTTTCATGCTGGAAGCTGCCCACTGGCTGCGAACACAAATCCCCTTCCATGTGCGCCGAGGTTTTTCCCGCTTGGAAAGGCTCTACCGCGTGGAAGCAGCCCGTGTACGGCACCCAGGACGTACCTACGTAGTACCGAACGTGCATTGCCGCCAACGCCGGCAGTAACGGCTCCTGGCGGCGCATGCGCTCCAGATACTCGCGGTCCATTACCAGCCCTTCCGTTTGTACAACCGGATATGGAATCAAGTAGGCGACCATCCCCGACCGGTCGCCCATTGCATAGGTCCCCGGATGCGTTCTTGCAAACCCCTGAATGTCGACCGCAGCGTCGTGGAGCGCGGGTTGCACGTCCGTCCACCATTTTGAACTCACGAACTCGCCCGCCAGCACAATCAGGACCGCGACCGCCATCGCGTTCGTCCGCAGAATACGTCCTGTAGGCGGCCACTTCCAGAAGATCGCAAAGCTGACGCACAGCGCCGCTCGCAGCGGGTACAGATACCAGAGCCAAAGCTGCCAGTCGCTGATGCAACTCAAGAAAAACACATACACAAACGGGAACAGCAACGCCGCCGGAAAGATCACCCGCTCGGTCGCGGAGAGCCGTTTCCACACCAGCGGAAGGCAAAGAATCGCCAGGTGAATCGGCAGCTGGTTCAGCCGGTTGTTCACATTTGGGCTGTACGGCGTCAGCCACGGCCGCAGCGTCGGCCAATGGTTGAACTTCATCTGCTTTGCCATCCCCGAGACCGGAAGCCAAATGCCGAACTCGAAATGATTCACCATAAAATACAGCGCCAACGGTGCCAACCCCAACGCAATGCCCGCCAGTTGCTTTGCCGTGAGACTACGCCGAATCCCGCTATTCGCCAGCGCCCCCACCAGCAGCAATCCGGCAAAAAGCATCAGGTCCAGTCGCGCCGATACCATCGCCGACACTACCAGCCCCAGCGAGCACGCCGGCCAAAATCCAGCTTGCCAGTACTCCCGCCGTCCCGCAATCACGATCGCCAGAAACACCAGCGGCACGGCGAGGATTACTTCCATCCCTGTGTAAAAAACATGCAGCGCGTAAATAGCCACGTAAGAGGCCAGCATCTGCCGCAGCACATACCCCATGCCGGCCCGTGCCAGCACGATGCGCGCCAACGCAAAAGTAGCCACGGTCGAGATCATGGTCATTGTCGCGACAAATAAAAAGATCGCACGCGGATCGCTGGAAAATCTACTGAACGCCGTCAGCAGCAACAGCCACAGAGGATGATAGCCATTCGTCGCTACAATCCCGTTGAATGTCGACCCCGAACCATGCGCCAGATGCTGGGCAATCTTCAAGTAATAGTAGAAGTCATCCTCGAAGTAGATCATCCAGGAGTTGCCCGAGAGCATCGCTCGCGCCGCAGCCAGGATCACGGAGCCGACAACGAACAGGGGTGCGAATCGCGCAGCCTTTACAAGCAGGGACGGAGCAACCTCCGTTCTCCACCAAACCGTGGGTGTATGCGGCGAAGATAAACGCTCGCTGAGCAACGCCTCGTCGTAAACGCTCCGCTCGGTTTTGATGTCGATCATGTTTGAATTCGTTGATCTTTGGATTCGTGATCCACCGTCTCCCGGCACACTTGTATCCGCCGAAATTGCTCAATTCAAGCATAGCGTTCTTCGAGATATCCAAAGGACGTGTAAATAGCCCCCGCGGTTTGCTCGCACCGGTACTCATTCGTATTTTTTACAGGCTGGTTACTCCGGTAAGTCACAATACCTTACCGTAAGCATTACTAGAGCTACGAAGACGGCACATCGTGGAGTGACCGGCAAAGCGGAACCCCGCGCGGATCGCTCCGGCGGGGTTTATCCTGATCGCAACCCTCTAGGCCGTAACGGCAACCGGCTCGGCGGCGGGTGCACCCTTTGCCTCGGCACCCGGCTTACGAATATCGATGCCGCCCTTGAAGAACGCGCCATCCTCAATCGAAATCCGAGCCGCGATCACGTCGCCGGTCAATGAACCTTCGCTGCGGATGTCGACACGGTCGCTGGCCTGCACGTTGCCACGCACCTTGCCGAGCACCACTACTTCCCGCGCCACGATGTTTGCCGCAACCTGGCCGTTACGGCCTACGGTGACGCGGTTGCCGGGCAACGTAATCGCGCCCTCGACCTTGCCGTCGATATAGAGCGACTCCGAACCTGAAAGCTCGCCTTTGATAACAAGCGACTTGCCGATCGTGGCTTGATCGCCGGGCGTGGCCGAAGCCGCGGGAGTGCCTACGGGCGCGGGCCGTGTCGGAGCGGCGGCGGCGGTCTCAAAACTCGGGGTGGCCGGAGCGGAAGGGCGGACAGGCTCCGGAGTTGAGGGAGAGGTGCCGGGCTGATTAGGTTTCCACATGGAGAGTGATGCTTCCTTTCATTACTGCCTGGATGGGTTACGCCGCAAAGCGTGGGGCCGATGCAATATCGGGCCAAAGGTATCATGTTGGGACGAAGCGCTGAAGATGCTCTGTTGACCTTCGTCTTCCGTCGATTCTACTCCGCAAGACCGGGTCCATGGCATGGGCGGCTGAGGATAAGAAGGTATCCGGAGAACCCGCCACGACACCTCTCCACCCAGAGATTGCATTCGAGCGGCTGCCACGGTACTCTGCCGGATCATGCAGACCTTTCGCTCCGCTCCCGTGCTTCTGATGGCTCTTCTCTGCGCGCCCTGGCTTCTAGCCGCCAACCCAAAGATTCACACGGTCACCCTCGGATCGTTCCGCCGTGTTCCGTACACGCCCCCCGACGCCAAAGCCGAGGATCGAAGCGAAGAGTCCACTACCCTGAAGGTCCGCCCGCTCTTCGTAGACGAGCGCCAGAAAGAGTGGACGACCGGCGAACTCCATGACGTGACCGACCGCAGCTTCACCGTTCGCCGTGCCTTTCGCCTGAACGATGCTCTGCCGTCGGAGGCCGCCGCCCGTTGGGTTTGGCAGCCCGGCCCATGGCTCCTCGTCGACCGCGTCACCGGTCACATTACCGCCCTCCACCTGCCCGACTTCGACACCGGCGTCTCCGAAGTCGTGTGGTTTCGGGACTATGCTGCCTATTGCGGCGTTGCGGCCACAGCCAAGGGCGGCTTGATGGCCATGGTCGCGCAGCTCGGTGCCCGGCGTGCCGTCGTACAAAAGCCGGTCGGTAAGTGGCCGCAGGAGAATCATTTCGTCCCAGTCTGCCAGCCGGCAAAATGGCAGCGCCTTCCTCTCCGCGTCACCATGCAGCCCACCGGAGGCGAGCCCGGCACTTACGATGTGGTCGGCTCCGTCGCCCTCGTCGAAGAAGGCGACAACGACGAAGGCCCATAGCGGACTATCATTCCTTCATGCAGAGTTTCGATGAACTCCTCCGCGAGGCGGAGATCGCCCACGGCCATCTCTGCGCCGGACAAATCCTCGGCGTGCGCATGGCTATGCTCGGCTGCCAACGCTTAGACATCAACGAGCCTAAAGGGCAAGACCGCAAGCGTCTGGTCACCTTTGTCGAGATCGATCGCTGCGCCACCGACGCCATTGCCGTCGTCACCGGCTGCCGCCTCGGCAAACGCGCCCTCAAGTTTCGCGACTGGGGCAAGATGGCCGCCACCTTCGTCGACCTCCAGACGAGCCACGCCATCCGCGTCGCCGCGCTCGAATCCTCCAAGCAGCGCGCCCGCGATCTCTATCCGGAGATGGACAATAAGAACCTCCAGCAGATGCGCGCCTACCGCGAGATGCCCGACGCCGATCTCTTCGCCGAGCAATGGGTCGAAGTTCCGCTCGACGCCCGCGAGATGCCCGGCTACAAATCCGCACGCATTGTCTGCGCCGTCTGTGCGGAAGGTATCAACTACGATCGAGAAATCGTCCGCGCCGGCCAGACACTTTGCCAAGGCTGCGCCGACCCCAACGCCCGCTACTACAGAATCCTTGCGCCGCCCGCATAAATCGACTTTGCGCCGCGCTCTTACTCGTGTATCTTCAGGACACGATGAAACCCATGGTTCAGCCCGCGACCTTGCGCCTCCCGCGCACCTGTTGTTGCCGCTAGCCTTACCCTTTCGTCCCTAATTATTCAAACAATCCCTGTAGTTTCGATGCGAACCTATCCGCATCTCCCGCTCACCCAGGAGTGCTCCCTATGCAGAAGTTCCATCTTTCGCTCGATACCTGGGCCGTCATCCTCTCCCTCGCCTTGGCGCTGATCGTCCGCGCCGGTCTGCTTAAATCCGTTCCCTGGTAACGCGCTTTGACAAGGACATTCATGACGACCTCTTCCCAACTCCCCGATCTTCGCGCCGAATATCCCGCCCACGCTCCCGTTGCCGACCCGAAGCAGCCCGTCAGCTTCCTTGGCCTCCTACCCGGCATCGGTCTGCTTTTCGCCGTAGGCTACGCGGGCAAGTTCGTCGAGCAGACCATCAATCGCTACGGCAAGGCCCACCACCTCGTCCTGCCTAACATCGAATATGTCCTGTGTGCCATTCTCTTCGGCGTCCTCATCGCCAACACGGTCGGCGTGCCGCGCATCTTTCGCGCCGGGGTCGCCACTTACGAGTTCTGGCTGAAGGCCGGCATCATCCTGCTGGGCGCACGCTTCATTCTCGGCGACATCCTCAAACTCGGCGGCATCTCCCTTGCCCTCGTCGCCGTAGCGTTTACATTGTCCATCGTCTTTATGACCTATCTTGGACGCGCCTTCAACCTCGGCCCGAAGCTCACGACGCTGCTTGCGGTCGGGTCTTCCGTCTGCGGCGTCTCGGCCATCATCGCCATGCAAGGGGCCATCGACGCCGACGAAGAGGACTCCTCCACCGCCATCGCCGCCATTCTGGCTCTCGGCGCGATCTCGCTCTTCGCCTTCCCGCTTATCGGCCACGCCCTGCACATGGGCGACCACGCCTACGGCCTTTGGACTGGCCTCGCCGTCGACAACACCGCAGAAGCCACCGCCGCCGGTGCGCTCTACTCCGATACAGCCGGCAAGTTCGCCGTGCTCGCCAAGACCTGCCGCAACGCCCTGATCGGCTTCGTCGTGCTCGGCTACGCGCTGCACTGGGCGAGCAAGGGCCAGGCCGCAAACATCGGCAACAAGGCGGCTTTTTTGTGGCGTAAATTTCCTAAATTTGTCCTCGGCTTCCTGTTCATCTCCGCCCTCGCGACCATCGGCGTCTTCGCTAAGCCGCAGCTCGCAGCGTTGGGCAATCTCTCGCGCTGGGCCTTCCTGCTCACCTTCGCCGGGGTCGGCATGCGCACCAATCTCCGCGACCTGGGCAAACAAGGCCTCCGCCCCTTCATCGTGGGCGCGCTCGGTGAGATTGCCATTGCCGCCATTACGCTCGGCTTAGTTCTCGGAGCGGACCGCTTCTATCACCTGTGACGAATGAGCCTGCTGCCCTTCCACCGCCAGCGCTACCCGCAGCATCGTCGATTCGTCGAAGTGTCGAGCCATGATCTGCACCCCAATCGGCAGCCCTCCCGCTGTCTCGCCGCAAGGCACCGATATGCCGCAGATGCCCGCCAGCGACGCCGCCACTGAATAGATATCCGCCAGATACATCTGCAATGGATCGTCCGTCTTCTCGCCCAGCTTGAACGCCGGTGTGGGCGTCATCGGTCCGACAATCGCGTCCACCTGCGCGAACGCGGCGAGGAAATCCCGTGCAATCAACGTACGCGCCTGCTGCGCCTTAAGGTAGTAGGCGTCGTAGTAGCCCGCGCTCAGCGCATACGTGCCCAGCAGAATCCGCCGCTTTACCTCCGCGCCGAAGCCCCCGTCGCGCGTCTTCCGGTACATCGCCGAGAGTGTGTGAGCCTCCGCCGCGCGCAGCCCGAAGCGCACCCCATCGAAGCGAGAAAGGTTCGACGAAGCCTCCGCCGTCGCCAAAACGTAATACGTTGGGATGGCGTACCGCGTATGCGGCAGGCTGATCGGGAGGACCGTACACCCAGCCGTCCGCAAGCCATCGATCGCCCGCTCGACAGAAGCTCGTACCTCCGGGTCCAGCCCTTCGCCGAAGTACTCCGCGGGCACACCGATCCGCAGCCCTTGCACTGGACGTGAAAGCGCCCCACCGTAATCCGGCACCGGCTGATCGGATGAAGTCGCATCGCAAGCATCCTTGCCCGCCAGCACCTGCAAGACCGTAGCTGCGTCGGCGACTGTGTTCGTCAATGGCCCCACGCGGTCCAGTGAAGACGCAAATGCAATCAGCCCAAACCGGCTCACCCGGCCATAGGTCGGCAACACCCCCACCACGCCGCAGAACGCCGCCGGCTGCCGGATGGAGCCGCCCGTATCCGTGCCCAAGGTAGCCAGCGCAAACCCCGCCGCCACAGCCGCCGCCGACCCCCCGGAAGATCCACCCGGTACCCTATCCAGCGCCCGCGGGTTCTTTACCGGCCCATACGCCGAGTTCTCATTCGACGACCCCATTGCAAACTCATCGCAGTTCAGCTTTCCCAGCAGCACCGCGCCGGCCGCCTCCAGCCGCGACACCGCCGTCGCGTCGTAAGGCGGCCGGTAACCCTCCAGAATGCGCGATCCCGCCGTGGCCGGTGCTCCTTGCATCACGAGCACATCCTTGATTCCCACCGGTACACCCGCCAGCGGTGGCAGTTCGTCTCCCTTGGCTGCCAGCGCATCGATCTTCGCGGCCTGCCGCATCGCCCGCTCCCGGCTCAAGGCCAGAAAACTATTGATCTCTCCATCGCGCGAGGCGATCGCGGCATAATGCCGCTCCGCCGTCGCGGTAGCCGTCTTCTCGCCCGAAGCGATCGCGGCCCGCAACGCGGCGATCGTGCCCGACATGAAACCCGTCATCGTTCAATCACCTTGGGCACCTTGAAGAATCGCCGGTCCGCCTCGGGCGCGGCCGCCATCACAGCCGAGCGATCGATCGAAGCAACGACGGTATCGGCCCGCAAAACCGTTCCCGTCAAGTCGGCATCGAGTATACCCAGCATCTCCGTTACCTGCGCCATCGCCGGAACTCCGGTCGTATGCAACTCGTTTAGCTCAGCCACATAGCCGAGAATCGCATTCAAATCCCGCTGCATCCGCAGCTTTTCCTCCGGGGTTAATTCCAGATTGGCGAGCTCGGCCACCCGGCGCACCTCATCCAGCGTTACCGCTCCTGTTTCCGTCACCGCTATCCCCTATAGGTACCGCTTCTCTCTCGAAGTGTATCGCGCTCACCGGTACCCCGGCGATCCGTGCCAACTCTCCCGCGATCTGTCCCTGCATCGACATCATCTGCCGTATCCATTGCGGATCGGCAACCTGGATCGTCACCGTGGCGGAGGCGGAGTCATAGGCCGCAACCGCGCCCCGGGCGGCCATCGAGGCCCCGCAGACGATCGGCCACGCCGCAACTAAACGGTCGAGATCGGACAGCGCCTTCAGGCTGCGCCGCAGCTGCGCCCGCAGCAACTCACGCATCATCTCCATGGACTAACAGCACCCGGCGTTCTCAATAGTCCGCTCATATCCGCACCTCTTACCGGCAAGCATCGAGCCCACCGTCTAGTAAGCACCATTCTGCTTGACTACCGCGGAAAATGTCTTCGAGAGAATCACCAGGTCGCGGGTCAGCGACCATTCACGCACATACTCGCAGTCGAGCGCGACTCGCGCGTCATACGTCAGCTTGCTCCGGCCCGACACCTGCCAGAGCCCGGTCAATCCCGGCTTTACGCGGCAATAAGAAGTAAAGCTGCCGGCGTATTTCTCGACCTCGGAGGCAACGATCGGTCGCGGTCCCACCAGACTCATCGTGCCGGTAAATACATTCCAAATCTGCGGCAGTTCGTCCAGGCTGCATTTACGCAGGAAGGTCCCGATGGGGGTAATGCGGGGATCGATACGCAGCTTCTGGGTAGCCAGCCACTCCGCGCGCGCTTCGGGATGTTGCTTAAGGTGCTGCTCCAGGATCGCGGTTGAATCCACGCACATCGTGCGAAACTTCCACATTGAGAAAAACGCCCCGTTCTGGCGAATGCGGCGATGCGAGAAAAAGATCGGTCCGGGGGAAGTCATTTTGACCAGCAGCGAAACCATCCCCACCAGCGGCAGCAGAACGGGAAGCGCCAGCAGAACTAAAACGACATCCATGACGCGCTTGATGATCCGATAGCGAAAGCAGGCCGCGGGCGCGCTGAACTTTGCGGCAACCCCCGGCCTTGGAACACTCTGTCCCCACGTGTACGGGGTGTCGACGGTCGTGACTACAATCGAGGATCGTGAATCAGAAGATAGGTGCTCGTCCAGATTACTCATTCCGTTTGCGCCCGCTCCGGCTTACTTGCCACGCAGCTTTGTAGGTTGAATAAACAACCCCCTCTTCTCAATTTCGGGGAAGAGGAGGTCGAAGATGTTCCTTCATCAGCTCATGGTGAACTTGCATACAATTCCGTTGCTTGCTGACCGAACCTTATACTCAAAGAGAACCTCCGCCGCAAACTTTGCTTCTAAGACCGACCGTTCACGTGCTTTGATGGAATCGTACACGGAGTGGAGCAATTTGGAACACCCAATCGAAGCATCAGCCGTGCTCTTGCAATCGCTTCTCGACCATCCCGAGCGTTTGGACGGGGCTATACCGGCCCTCGCAAGGCCCCCCTTCGGTGCCCTGCAGCAGAAATGCATGTCGCAGTCCAGCAGCGTTCGCGGCCGCAATATCCGTACATCGATCCCCTACGAGGACGCTTTCCGTCAATCGCAAACGATGATCGACAGCCGCGCGGCGCATCATCCCCGCCCCGGGTTTGCGATCTTCATGCTCCCGTTGATACTCCCCAACCCCGTGCACCGGATGGAATGGGCAGAAATAGACGGCGTCGAGCCGAACGCCCTCTCGCTCAAACGCGTTGCGCATCCAATCCGTCAAGAGATGAAAGTCCGTTTCTGTATACAGGCCGCGGCCAATCCCAGCTTGATTGGTCACCACAATGAGCAAGTAACCCAACGCCTGCGCCGTCCGGCATAGTGGAAATATTCCCGGAACGAAGCGCACATCCTCCGGACGCCAGAGATAACTCACCTCTTCGTTGATGACTCCGTCCCGGTCGAGGAACAGAGCGCGGCGATACGGGAGGTCCATGCGTCTTTTCTCCGGAGCTAAAGCACGTTAATCGCGGCGATACCCAGGCCGAATTGTCCGATGATCGTGGCAATATCAACCAGATTGCGAAGCAACGGACGCTTGTCTACCCGCTCGGGAACGATTACCGCGTCTCCCGGATTGAGGCGCGTGGCCTCAAAGTTGTTCAAAAACAGCGACGAGGAAAATTGACGGCTCAGAATGGACCCATCTGCCCGGACAATGTAACTGCGTTTTGCATCGGCGGTTCGCGTCTCGCCTCCCGCCTGGCGGATGTAGTCCCCCGTCTTCTTACGAGGATCGTAGAGGAACGAGTTCTGCGTATAGACCGACCCAAACACATCGATTGACGAAGGAACCTGCGGCACGATGAACGTGTCCCCATCCTCCAGCGGCAAGTCGGGAACATCAGCCAGCACCTTGCTATCGGGATGAATGTTCAGGACGATACGCCCGCTTGCGTTAAGCTGGCGAAGACGCGCGGCGACTGTCCTCGCGCTTTGCAGCGATGCAATATCGGCGATCTGGTCCTGAGGATTGAGCGCCGTGTTCGCGCTATTCGCCTCCGCCAGCTTGATACGGCGATCCAGATCATTCGCATAATCGGTCAGCCGCTGCTGCTGGAGGACACGGGTCGATTCCCGGCTGAACTGCGAACCAAACAGGTAGGCCGCGGGGGTCAGCCCACCGGCGCGAGACACCAGCTGGCGCAGCGTCTCGCCGGGAGCCACACTATAGGTCCCCGAGGCCACAAACTCACCCTCCAAGCGCACATACTTCGATTGCTGCGCCTGCGGAACGCGAATGTCGGCCTTCGAGAAGACCGTCACCACATCGCCCGATTCAAGCTCCAGATTCTGCGCATTATCCCCATCGATCACGGCCCGTCCAAGATTGAACGAAAGCAACCGCGTCGAAAGGTCGCTGCGGTCCAGGCGCTGGATCACGGCGTAAGCCCAATCCACCTCGGGCGCGGAGAGCACCACGGCATTCTTCGCCGGGAACCGTCGCGCCGCGCCGGTAACCGCCGCGCTCACCGTCGCGCCCGAAGAGCTATTGTTGCCATTCGCGCGGTCGTTTGAAGAGTCCGTGGACGACAGGACGCTGTTGCGGTACACCCGCGAGTTCCCCGTTACGGCCAAATCTCCAGTCGGTGCCGAAAGTCCCGTGTTCTGGGACGAGTTCGCGCTTGCATAGTTGCCGTAATTGGGATCGTTCAGACTGGTGGGCGGCGGTATAGCCATGCCATAAATGTTCAGATCGCTATCCTGAGCATTCGGGTAACTCAGCGAAAGCGCATTGCGAGTCGGTGAAACGCCCGTGCCGTTCAACTGAGCGACCGGCGCATCCGGGGCGTAGCGGCGAACGTCGGGCGTCGAATCGAGCACCGGCAATCCTAACTGATTGCGCTGCTCCCAATACTCGCGCGTCAGCAACGCTTCCTTGTCCGGGATCAGGTCGCGGATGCGCATTCCTGGAAACCATGCAAATCGCCTCGGCTCGGCTACATTTCCGCGAAGCGTCACCACATTTTTGAAGCGATCTAAAATCGGCGAGATCTCCAGAATGTCGCCATCCACCAGCGACGTCGTCATTCCAGTGGTGTCGAGCTTGACATCCAGCACCGAACGAGCTTCACGCTGGGCGATGCGTTCGATCCGCATTTGTTTATCCTGCGCGAGCGTCGCCAATCCCCCCGCCAGCGTCAGCACATCCTTTACCGTCGTGCCCGGTACAATCTCGTAGAGCGCGGGCGTGTCCACGCTGCCCGCCAGGGCCACCATCGCTCCAACCGGCGGAATGTAAATCACATCCCCGGAAAGCAGCGGCACGTCTTTCGACTTGTCGCCCTTCAGCAGCAGGTCGTAGAAGTCGAAGGTCGTCACCGTCTCCTTGCCGCGTTTTACCTGGATGTTGCGCAGACTCCCCTGCGGGGTCGGCCCGCCTGTCGCAAACAGCGCGTTTACCAGCGTGCTAAGCGACCCGATGGTATAGCTTCCCGGCCGGCGCGCCTCCCCGACTACAAACACCTGAATCGATCGCAACTGCCCAACATTCACGTTGATATCGAAATTTTTGAAGGTGCGCCCAATCCGCGCGCGCAGCACGTCCGATACCTTGTTGAAGGGCACTCCCGCCACGTGTACCGTACCCACCTGCGGGATATAGACCTCGCCCGTACGGTCCACGGTCAAGTGCCCATCGAAGGTCACCTGTCCCCACAACCGGATCAGCAGCTCGTCGCCCGGTCCCAGAACGTAATCGGGCGTTACCGGCACCCGGTCTACCGGCGCAAAGGTCGAAGGGACATTCGTAAACAGGTTCGCGCCGAAGATCGGCAGTACGCGGCCCACCGAAGCCGCCACCAGCCGTTGAAAAGCCGT
>CAXTRY010000012.1:0-32785 GCA_964246805.1 uncultured Acidobacteriaceae bacterium | reverse complement strand
ACCGTACCTTGATTCGTCTGACTTCCTTGGTTGCTCTGGGCCGACGCTCCGCTGAACGGGTTCAGCTGCGCCCGTCCGTAGGAACCGAGCAACGCAAATGCGGCGGCATACATGGCAATCTTGCGACGACCGCTGCGAAGGGCACGGCAGACTTCCACTTCTTGAGGCAACTTGCTCTCTCCTGTTGCTGATCCTGTTGTCGTTCCGAGAACGATGCTGCAACCCAAGCATATCGGATTTAAGGGTCGCCCGAACTCTTCTCGTCCGGCAAAGCGATCCACTCTCCAAACAGCAGAGCGCCTCGATGCGCCGCAAACTTACCGGGCGACGGTAAATTGCAAGAGACAGATATACTCCAGCCATGGGGAACCAACTTGCGCTTCAAACCATCTCTGCCCTTCGCTAACCGGAAGCTCCACACGAGATGGCTCCGACGAATCACCGTCATCATGCTGATGGCAGGTACCTTTACCGCCTTCTGCCATGGCATCGTGCCGCAAGCCTCCGCCCCTTATCCAGTCGCGGACTCCGAGCGTATCACCGACAACGATCGCACCGGCTCCACCAATGTCCCCATGGATAGCTGGATTTATCCCGCGCTCGAACGTCTCGCCGCCATGGGCTTTATTCCTTCACGCAGCGTGTCCATCCGGCCATGGACCCGCGTGGAGTGTCTCCGTCAAGTCCGCGAAGCCGAAGAATCGCTCTTCATGGAAGGCGTGGGCGATTCCCTGAACCTCGAAGCCGAACGCCTTCTCGGCGACCTCCGCAAGGAGCTTGAAGACCGCCGCGACACCGGGGGCATTGTCCTGGAGTCCGTCTATAGCCGCTATGGCACTATCGCCGGTCCGGCCCTCAACGACAGCTACCACTTCGGCCAGACCTGGTGGAATGATTTCGGCCGTCCCCTTGGCCGCGGGTCCAGCGCCATCAACGGCTTTTCAATCCGCGCCACCCACGATCGCTTCTTCTTCTACACCCGCGAAGAGGCCCAGCACGACCCCGGCGTCGCCGCTCAGTCTCCGGCCCTGGTGCAAACCATCAACTTCATCGATCGGGAGGGCTCGCCGAGATCCCCGGTCATCGCACCCCTTACTCCCAGCGCCGCGTTCGACCGCTATCGTCCGCTCGAACTCTACGCCGGCATCAGCTTTGGCGGCAACGCTCTCTCCTTCGGCAAACAGGAGTTCTACTGGGGTCCCTCGCTCGACGGCCCCTTTTCCTTCTCCAGCAATGCCGAGCCCACCTACAATCTCCGCTTCGTCTCCACAAGACCGCACCCGTTTCCCGGTATCTTCGCCAATTTCGGTACCTACCGCGTCGATCTGGTGGCCGGCAAGCTCTCCGGCCACCACTATCCCGCGCGTCCCTATTTCAATGGGCAGAAATTCGACTTCACTCTCGGCAACAATATCGAGATGAGCGTCACCCGATGGTCGCTCCTCTGCGGTGTAGGCCATCCCTGCACCTTTCACCAGATCATCCGCAATATCACCTCGGGCAGCTCAGGGGCCTCTCCCGGCTATGGGGATCCTACCGACCCCGGCGACCGCAAGAGCGGCTTCGACTTTCGCTTTACTCCGCCCGGCATTCATCGCCTCGTCACCCTCTACGCCGACTCCTATGCTGACGACGAGATCGTCCCCATCGAGACTCCCAACCGCTCCGCTTATGCCCCCGGCATCTACATCGCGCGCCTGCCGCACCTGCACCACATGGACCTGCGCGTCGAGGCTCCCTGGACAGATCGCTACGCCGGCGATAAGTTCCTCGGCGGATATCTCCTCTTCTGGAACGTCCAGTACCTCGACTCCAATACCAACAAAGGCTTTCTCCTCGGAAACGCTGTCGGCCGCGATGGCAAGGCCGTCGACACCCGCCTCGGCTACTGGTTCTCCGGTCGCTCCCGCGTTGAGGCCGGGTTCCGCCAGAACAAGGGCGGCATCCACTTCCTTCCCGGCGGCTCGACGATCTCGGACGGCTTCGTCAACGCCTCCTACGGCTTTCGACCCGACTGGACGCTCAACGTCTTCGCTCAGTATGAACGATTTCTCATCCCCTCCTACACGCCCGGTGCTCAGACCAACAAAAGTGGCTATTTTCAGATTATGTATTCGCCCAAACTTACACTCAAGTTCCCGCGCCGGTAGGAGCAAGCAACCCGCTTTGGCCGCGCCCTCTCCTATGCGTTGAGGGTATGCCGTGGCAGATAATACGAATTCAGGCAACGCACCGAAGTCCGCCGCCGAGCAGACGACGCAAGAGAAGACCGCAAAAGCTGAGCCTTCAGGCTACAAAGGTGAAAACCCAGCTACCGCCGGTCCGGGCCCCACAAATGTCGATTCGGATACCCCCGAGAACCGTCTCGGGCACCTGAATCCCTCCGCGCCCGAAGACTCCAACACCACCCCTGGCACTACCACCAAAAAATAGCGGCGGCCGCCTGCGATAAGATCATCCAAGACCCCCCTCGCGGGCCTATAGCTCAATGGTCAGAGCAGAGTGCTCATAACGCTTTGGTTCCAGGTTCAAGTCCTGGTGGGCCCATCACATTACATCGCACCCCGGAAAACCTTAAACCCATGCATGCCGCCGGATTTCAATGCGCCGCCTGCGGCGAGTGGATCGAAACCACCGTGGACGAATCCGCCGGATCGAAACAGCAGTATGTCGAAGATTGTCAGGTCTGCTGCCAACCCAACGTGCTCACCATTCGCTGGGACATCTCCGCGCAGGAGTTCACCATCTCCGCCGAGCTCGAAAGCTGAAGCATATGCCTCATTCTCGAGGCATCCATCAAGCTCTACGTGCCCTGTACCTTGTCCGCAACTCGCGTACATCCTCTCCGCTCCCCTATAATCGAGCTTTCCGGGTTACCCGAACCGGTGTGATCTTGCAGGCAGTGAGGGTGTGCGTATCGTTACCGTAAACCGAGAGAGCGGAAGCTCCCTGAAATGTTCGACCCAACCGATGCGCACGCGTTTTTTCCGTCTCCGTGTTGCCCCAGTCTTCACCTCGTTGGCCTTCGCTTCGTTGGCCCTCGCCTTCCCCCTTCCGGCGCAAATCCCTGTAGCCGCGCCCGCCTCCGCCTCGGTTTCGGTTTCGGGTGCGCAAATTCTCTGCCTCCCCCAGGTGATCGGCAATCGCCGTATCCCGAAGGACTCTGTCCTCGCCCGGCTCTTCTCGCACCAGGGCGATGTCTACGACCCCGCTGTCGTCGAGCGCGACTTCAACTCGCTTTGGAATACCGGCTACTTCGAGAACATCCGCATTGAGCGCGTCCAGACCCCCGCCTGCGTTCAACTCGTGATCTACGTCCAGGAAAAGCCCACTATCCGCGAAATCAACTACACCGGCCTCAACGCCGTCTCGCAATCCGATGTTCTCGAGCGCTTCAAAAAGGCCAAGGTCGGCCTTACCGTTGAAAGCCAATACGACCCCACCAAGATCAAGCGCGCCGAAGTCGTCCTCAAAGATCTCCTCGCCGAACACGGTCATCAGTTCGCCACGATCAAGACCGAGATCAAGACCATCCCGCCCGCCGCCGTCACGCTTACCTTCCGCATCAAGGAAGGCTCGACCGTGAAGGTCGGCAAGATCGTCTTCCAGGGAAACGACAGCATTCCCGACCGCACGCTGCGCGCGTCCATGAAAAACCTTCGTCCCATCGGCATTCCGCACTCCTACGTGCTCGAAAACCTCTTCGCCCGGACCTTCGACGCCTCCAAATTGGACGAAGACGCCGAGCGCGTCCGCTTCGCCTATCAAGATCGCGGCTACTTCAAGGCACAAGTCGCCGAGCCGCAGACCAAAGTCCGCGATGCCGGCGGCATCAATCCCCTGACTCTTCGCCCCTCCACCGGCAAGCGCATCGACATCCTCATGCCCGTCGAAGAAGGCGATCGCTACCGCCTCGGCGGCATCACGTTCAAGAACAACAAGGCCGTCACCAATGTCAAGGTTCTCCGCGCTCAGTTCGCGTTGAAAGACGGCGAATACTTCAACCGCACCGTGGTCGGCAAGGGGCTGGAACAGCTGCGCAAGGCTTACGGTGAACTGGGCTACATCAATTTCACGGGCACGCCGGGCTTCCGCTTCGACGAAGCCAAAAAGCTTATCTTCATGGACGTGGACATCGAAGAAGGCAAGCCCTTCTACGTCTCGCGCATCGAGTTCCAGGGCAACTCCATCACGCGCGACAAGGTCATCCGTCGTGAACTGCTGCTCGAAGAGGGCCAGGTTTATAACAGCCGCCTCTGGGATCTCTCCATTCTTCGCCTGAACCAGCTCAACTACTTCGAAGCCCTCAAAGCCGACCAGGACTCCGAATCCCGCCAGAATGCCGACGACGGCACTGTCGACCTCCTCCTGAAACTGAAAGAAAAGGGCAAGAACTCCATCGGCCTCAACGGCGGCGTGAGCGGCCTCTCCGGCTCCTTCCTGGGCCTCAACTATGAAACCAATAATTTCCTCGGTCTCGGCGAAACCCTGTCCGCTGTAGCGAACATCGGAAGTCTTTCCCGCACCGTAAGCCTCGGCTTCACCGAGCCTTACCTGCGCAACAAACCCATCTCCGTCGGCGCGCAGATCTTTGCCAGCAAATACGACTACAACCCCTCGAAGAGCTACGCGGCCTCGGGCGCGTCCGGCAATCTCAGCGCCGCGCAGAACTCCTTGCTGACCAACTATAACCAGTCGACCACGGGCTTCTCCCTCTCGGCCAGCGAACCCCTCCGGCACCTCTTCTCGCGATCGGGTGTCACCCGTGTCGGCGTCACCTACCAGCTCTCGCGCGCCTCCGTCACCACCTTCAACGACAACACGCGTAATGTCTTTCAGTCGCTCGCCTTCCGCTCGGGCGTCGCCGGCCAAAATCAGCTCAACGGCATTATTACGTCGCTGCTCTCGCCCAGCTTCACCTATTCGAGCCTCGACCGCGCCGTCGGTCCCCATGGAGGACGCGACGTCAACATCGCCGTCCAGATCGCCGGTGTCGGCGGCAACGTCAAATACATCTCGCCTGTAGCCAGCTTCCGGCAGTTCTACCCGATGAAAGGTCTGCGCATCAATCGCGAAGGCCGCAATGTCCTCGGCATGCGACTCCAGCTCGCTCATGTCTCCGGCTTCGGCGGCGAGGTCGCACCCCCCACCAATCGCCTTTACGGTGGCGGTGAGAACGACGTCCGCGGCTTCGACGTCCGCTCCTCCTCCCCTTACACCTTCATCCCCAACAAGATTCTCTTCAATCTCACCAATCCGGATGGCACCACCGTCCCACGAGATCCTACGCAGCCCCAGCTAGGCAACATCCAAATCCCGCTGCCGATCTATCGTCTCGTCACTATCGGCGCGGATACCCAGCTTACCTCGAACGTCGAGTACCGCATCCCGATCGTCAACCAGGTCACCTTCGCGCTCTTTACCGACTTTGGCCTCTCCGGCAACCTTCAACCCGGGCAGCTGCGCCAAAGCGTCTCCGGCCAGTCGGTCGTCACCAGCCCCTCCTACGGTTGCCCCATCTTCACTAATGGAGCCTGCTTCGGCGGCCAGGCTGTTCCGTTCCCGTTCCTGCTGAAAAATGTTCCAGGCACCAATTTTGTCCCCCGCATGTCGAACGGCGCGGAGCTACAGGTTATCCTTCCCATCGTCAACGCTCCGTTCCGCATCTATTACGCCTACAATCCGCTGCGCCTCTATAAAGACCTGCCACAGCAACTTGCCGTGCCCAATCTCTGCGCCCCCGGCAATCCGCTATGCTTCCGCAACTTCTTTCCCACCTCGGGGGCGGGCGAGTACAGCTACCAGCAGGCGGTCCAGTTCTACGGGGCCAATTACACCTTGCGGGAACCTCGTAAGACTTTCCGTCTCACCGTCAGCACTACCTTCTAACCGCCGCTTTACGGGCTACGGAGAAAAGGCTGCCGAATTATCGGCAGCCTTTCTTTTCTCTTCTAATAGCTCCGCGGGTACATTCGCGACATCCTGTCATGCCACCCGAGGCCCTCATCATCGACGAACGCCCATACGTACCCTAGCCCCAACGGACAAGCTGCCAGGAGCATGGCAATAAGCCTCTGCCGGATCGCCCGTCGCGTAGGATTCTCATCCTCCAGCGTACAAAGCCCGATCCGCGCGTACCGCATCCCCGGCGTAGCGTCCGACAGCGTGAAGAATAGGAGGTAATATCCCCCCACCAGCGCCGCCAGGGCGACCCCGGCGCTGATCCCTCCCACCAAACCCGAAGGCACCTGTCCGGCGATATAAGCCGTCGCGGTCGCAAACCCCAGCAATCCGCCCAGCACAAGACACCCATCCACCAGCATTGCCATCATGCGGAGTTCCATCGGCGCAATCACCGGGCGATGCCGGTAATTCACGGAATACGCCGGCTCCGCCGAGGATGGCGTCACCGCGCAAGCATCCAGCCGGATCGACGACCACTCCGGTACGCTGGACTCCGCCACGGCTACGGTTGAGATCAGCTCCGGCTCCACCTCAAAAATCCGCAGCTGCGCCTCCGCGCCTGTTCGCTCCTCTTCCTCCCGCAAAGGGCCTTCGGCTAGCCGGGGCCTGGCTTTGCGCGCAGCCACCAGCTGCCGGGGAAACTCGATCAGGTTCGCCGGCAGCGGCACAGCGGCCTGCCGGTAGTCTTCGAATACCGGATCTTGCCGAAAGGCAATCTCTTCATCCAGGGCCACGCGCTCCTCCTCTTCGAGCATTGCATACGGAACGGCATTGGGAACCGCGCGGCTCAGGTCGCCCGGCGCGGGCACCTCGTACAACCGCACCGTCAGCGCGGCAGGCTTCGGCCCGACTTCAGCCGCGGCAAACTGCACCGCCGGAACAATGCTGGTAAGCTCGCTGAACTCAGCAGCGTTCTCCTCCGCGGCTGCGTCCTGTAATTCCTGTATCAACTGTAGTTGAACCGCCGCCACTGCCTCCGCCGTGCGCCGGGCCACCTCCGCCGCCGCGCGAGCCCGCTCCGCCCCGGCATGGGCGCGCTCCGCCTCTTCAGCCAGAAAGGCCCGGTAACTCTGGCTCCGCGCGTAACGCTCGGCTACGACCGCTGCAATGCGTCCGGCTCGAGTATCCTGCGCCACGAGATCAACGGCATCTGTAAATAACCCCGGCGAGCGATGCCCCTGGCGAGCACGGTGTGCCGCCAGCCGCTCGGCCGTCTGCGCCTTCAAGGCCGGGAGCGGTGGCATATCCAGTATCGATCTTCGCCGGGCAGCGCCCTGAGTGCTCAACGTAGTCCCCTCGCTTTGATGAAATGCATTAGCCTGAAGGTGTGGCGTCTCGTCGGAACGATATGAAGGCTCGAAACGCGTGGGACGATGCCGCCGGGTACCGATTCGCCGCATGGGTGCGGAAGCGGCGTACTCATTCGCTTCCTCTTCTCTTAACTATCATGGCGGTTCTTCGCGCCAGGCAGTGTATCGAAGCGCAAGAGGTAACGACTCAGGCACCCCCCTCGACTATTGGAACCCCGACCGCGGTCGACACCAGCCGCTTCCCTCTCGCCGTACCGCTGCCCCCGGCGGACATCGGCACCGAAGTCACCCTTCAATCCGACACGCAGACCGAGCGCGAGGGCCGCTTTAGCCTCGACGGCCACGTCGAGATCGTCTATGGCAATCGCATCGTCCGTGCCGACCACATTGAATACGACAAAACCACCGGAGAGGTCGTCGCAACCGGCCACCTGGTCGCCACCGGCGGCGCGAACGATGAGCGCGTCACCGCCAGTCACGGCACCCTTAATATGAAAGCCCAGACCGCTCGTTTTTACGACGTCTCCGGTTCGGTCGGGATCACGGCCAGCGGATCGCGGCTCGTCTATAAAAGTCCCAATCCCTTCCTTTTTACCGGGCGCATGGTCGTCCGCACCGGCCCCAATGAATACCAGGTGTACGACGGCACCGTCACCTCTTGCCAGTTACCCCACCCCGATTGGCTCCTCTCCGCAGGCCTCTTCTCTATCGCCGATGGTAAAGCCACCGCCCGCAACAGCACCTTCCATCTGCTTAACCTGCCCGTCTTCTACTTCCCCTATGTCACCCATCCGGTCGATGAGCAACAGCGTCAGAGCGGCCTCCTCATTCCCATCATTGGGCAGTCCTCGACGAAGGGTTTCATCACCGGGGAGGAAATCTATCTAACCCTAGGCCGCAGCGCCGACCTTACCGTAGGCGCGACCTACTACTCTCTGCGCGGCTGGGCCCAGGCGGCGGCCTTCCGCTACAAGGGGCGCGACAATGATTTTGCTACCGCTCGCTATACCGGCCTGCTCGACCACGGCTACACTCCCGCAAGCGGCATCTACACCAACCAGGGTGGCGAAGACGTCACCTTTCGCGGACGCCGCGACTTCTCTCCCGGCGACCTTATAAACCAGACCCGAGCCGTCGCCGACGTCGAGTATCTTAGCTCCTACACCTACCGCGAAGCCTTTACCGATAGCTTCAACCAGGCCGTCTCAAGCGACATTCTCTCCACCGTTTACGGTGTACGAGAGACCGATGGCGTCATGGGTTCCATCCGCGCCGACCGCTACCAAGGCCTCAAACGCACCGCACAGCTCGCCACCGCCACGACATCCGCCGTTCCCGAGCAGCAGATCCGCATCTTCCATGCTCCGTCGCTCGACTTCGACGCTACCGATCATCGTATCGGCACCACGCCCCTGCTCTGGAGCCTCGAAAGCTCCGCCGCCGCTCTCAAGCGTGTTCAGCCCAATTTCGTCACCGGCGGCACGATCGAGCGGCTCGACCTGCATCCCCATCTCTCGCTTCCCCTTGCCGCCGCCGGACTCCATTTGCTCCCCAGTATCGGCGTCCGCGAGACGCTCTACTCCCGCAACCGCATGACCCCCTATATTGCCGGCCAGCCACCCGTCGAAGGCACCGGCGGTCTTAGCCGTTCCGACTTCGAGGCCGAGGTTGACGCTCGCCTTCCCGTCTTCGAACGCACCTTCACCGGCTTCCTCGCCCACAAGCTTTTCGGCGCGGATATACGCCACACCATCGAGCCCGAGGTCACCTATCGCTATGTCACGGGCGTCGGTAACTTCCTCAACGTCCTTCGCTTCGACGACAAAGACGTCGTCTCCGATACCAACGAGATCGAGTATGGAGCCACCCAGCGCCTCTTCGCTCGCTCCTCTCCCGGCAATGCATGTAGCGCCGCAATCCTGCCTACCGCCGTGGTCACCGATGAAGAGACCGCTACCGAATCTACCTGCACCACCAGCCAGCGGCTTGTCTGGCACGTCGCCCAGAAATACTTCCTCAACCAGAACTTCGGCGGTGCCGTCCTCAACGGACGCCGCAACATCTTCGACACGACGCTCTCCTTCTCCGGCATCGCCTTCCTGACCGAGCCGCGCGCCATCTCCCCGCTTATCTCCCGTCTACGCGTCCAAACCTCCGCCAGGACCGATCTCGAATGGGACTTCGACTACGACACCGGCGCAAAGAAGTTCACCTCCGACAACATCTTTCTCGACGTCCACCAAGGCAAGACCTTCGGCGGCGTGAGCTACGCGCGCCTCGACGCACCCGGCCGCTTCTATACGCAAGGTTTAAGCTCCTCCGTCTCGAACTTTAACCAGCTGCGGCTTCTGCTCGGCTACGGCTCCCCCACAAAAGCCGGTCCTGCTATAGCAGCCAACGCCGGCCTCGACCTCAGCCTCGCCTCGCTGCAATACGCCGCCCTCCAAACCTCCTACAATTGGAATTGTTGCGGCCTCAGCGTCGAATACCGCAAATATGAGCTCGGCTCGGTCCGCAACGAGAACGCCTATCGCTTCAACTTCACCCTTGCCAACATCGGCACCGCCGGCAATCTCCGCCGCGCCGAACGCCTCTTCTAACCTTGCTCAAAACCTTTGCGTGAGATAATCAAGCCTGTGCATAACGTCGGCAGTTCCCTCGCATCACTGGTTTTAGGCCTCTCTCTCGCGACTCTAGGCTGCCACGCTCAGATACCGGCGTCGCTCTCGGCCAACCTCTCGCCGGAGACCGCCCGTCGCGTTGAAATCCTCATCCGCTCCAAATCCAGCGTCCCGGCCAACTACACCGTAGCCATTAGCCCGCGCACCGCCAGCGAATTTCCTGGCTACGACCGCATCCTCGTTACCTTCTCCGCCGGAGGCAAAGACAGCAAGCCGGCACCCTTCCTTCTTTCGACCGACGGCAAGACCCTCGCTCAGTTCACCAGCTTCGACATCAGCAAGAACCCCCGCGAGCTTGTCTCCGATGCCGATCGTCCCGCGCGTGGCGGTCCCGCGTCCGCCCCGGTCGTCATCGTCGGGTTCGACGATCTCGAGTGCCCCTTCTGCGCGCGGATGCACCAGCAACTCTTTCCCGCCTTGCTCGACCGCTACGGCCAGCGCATCCATCTCGTCTATCGCGACTTCCCCTTGCCTAACCATCCCTGGGCACTGCGCGCCGCCATCGACACCAACTGCGTCGGCGCGCAAAGCGGACCCGGCTACTGGAATCTCGTCGATTACATCCATGCCCACGCCGGAGAATTGGGCGGCGCGGAGAAGAGCCTTGCCAAAGCCAACGAGACCCTTGATACCCTCGCCATGGACGAAGGCAAGCGCCAGAACGTCGACGCCGGCAAGCTGAAAGCCTGCCTCGCCCTACAGGACGACACCACCATTAAAGCCTCCGTCAAGGAGGGTGAAGCACTCGGTATCGAAGGGACGCCGGCCCTCTACATCAACGGCGAAAAGATCGACGGCGCGGTGCCGCTGACGGACGTCTATCGCGCTGTTGATAGCGCCCTGGCCGCCGCCGGACAAACCCCGCCGCCCCCTCCTCCAGCAGTCGCCGCAGCCTCCGTTCCCCCCGCCAAAGCCAACAACTAGCCACCACCGCGCAGGAGATTGCATTTCGTGGTCAGATTGAGCACCCCCCCAACCAACCCTTTCATCCTTTGCTTCGCAGCCGTTCCCTTCGCGCTGCTGGCCCTTGCCGGCTGCCATCGCAGCCACAACGCCGAGGTCGTCGCCACCGTTAATGGCCATGCCATCATGCGTGTCGACATGGAGAAGTCCTATAGGGACCAGCTCGGCGAAACGCAGCAGCAGCCCTCCCAGGAGCAAGCCGATTCGCTCCGCCTCAATCTCCTCCGCGAGCTCATCGATGAAGAGATTGTCCAGCAGCGCGCCGCCAAGATGAACCTTACCGCCACCAACGAAGAGGTCGACGCCAAGCTCGCCGAGATGAAGGCTCCCTATACCGAAGAGCAGTTCGCCGACCGTCTCCGCGCCAGCAATCATACCCTAGACGACGTCAAGCACGATCTCCGCCGCTCCCTGACCATCAACAAGCTCCTCAACAAAGAGATCAATTCCAAGATCACCGTTACCGATACCGATGTCAGCGGCTACTACAACGCGCACAAGGACGAGTACAACCTTTTGGAACCCCAATACCACCTCGCCGGCCTCCGCGTCACCAGCATACCCGCCGCCCAGCCCGGCAACCTGCAAGGCAGCAAGGCCCAGACCGACGACGAAGCGCGTAAAAAGATCCAAGCCCTTAAAAACCGCCTCGACAGCGGCGAAGACTTCGGCTCCATCGCCATGAACTTTTCCGAGTGGCCCGAGACGGCCTCGAACGGCGGCGATATGGGCTTCGTCAAAGAATCGCAGCTCCACGCCGACCCTCAGGTCTTCAACGCCTTATCAAACCTCAAGCCCGGCCAGATCACCGACATCATCGTCGGCCTCGACGCCACTACGCACAAGCCGGCCGGCTACGCCATCTACAAGCTCCTCTCCCGCGAACCCGCCGGACAGCGCGAACTGAACGACCCCACCGTCCAGCAGTCCATCCGCAACCAGCTACGCGACGGCCGCTCCCAACTCCTCAAGAATGCTTTTTTCGAGATGCTCCGCGATCAGACCAAAATTGAAAACTTCTTCGCCGAGCAGATCTTCAAGAACGACGCCCACTAGCTCCTGCAAGGACGCAATTCCATGCCTACTCCCCTTCGCTTCGGCATCCTCGGCTTCGGCCATCACGCCGGTCGCCGCCTCGTCCCCGCCTTCGGCAAGAGCGAGCACACCACCCTTACCGGCATCTGGCGTCGTAATCATGCTGCCGCCGCTGCCAACTGCCGCGATCTGAATATCCCCCACTGCTTCGAATCGCGAGAAGCCCTGTGCGCCTCCGCCGAGATCGACGCGATCTTCATCACCTCGCCCGACGCCATGCACCATGCCGACGCCCTCCTCGCCATTCGCCACGGCAAGGCCGTCCTCTGCGAAAAACCCCTCACCATGAACACCGCCGAAGCCGAGGAGATCGTCTCGGCTGCCGAAGCCGCCGGTCTGCTCTTCGGCGTAGCCCAGAACTTCCGCTACAACCGTTCGCTCGACCACATGCGCGACCGGATCGCCGACGGAGCCATCGGGCCGCCACTCCTCGCGCACGCCCAGTTCTGCTATCCAGCCCAAAACGCTCCCCGCACTTGGATCAAAGATCCAACCCTCGCCCGCGGTGGCCCAATCGGCGATGTCGGCGTTCACTGCGTCGACGCGCTGAGCTATGTGCTTGGTGCAAACGTCTTGAGTGTCGCCACCCTGGCTCAAACCGAGCCGGGCAATCAAGTTGAAGCAGACGCTCTCCTCCAACTCGCCATGACAGGCAACATCATCGCCGGCGTGGCCGTTAGTGCCCGTGCGGCCTACCGCACCCTGGTAGAAATCGTCGGCACCGAGGGTGTCCTGATCTCCGAAAACGCCCTCACCGTCGACCGCCCCGTCGAGGTCACCCTGCGCCGCGCCGGTGTCCACATCGAAACCCGCACCTTCGACAACTCGGACGGCTACATCCGGATGCTCGACAGCTTCGCCGCCGCCTTCCATGGCGGCCCCGCATTTCTCGCTACCGGCCCGGGCGGCGTTCACAACATGCGCGTCCTCGATGCCGCTTATCGCAGCCGGCAAACCGGCCGACGCGAAGCCGTATAGCGCTAGTGCAGCATAATTGCCAGAGCCGCCGGACGATCCCGGTGCGTTACCGCGATGCCCTCCGGCAACGGCCCTTGCGGCGCATACTTCCGGTACACGCTGATGTGAAAGCAACTCTGCTGAAACTCCTCCTCCACATCGATCTTGCCGGCCTCAATCAATGGCAGCAGATACCCGCGTAGCCACGCAATCTCCACCAGTGGCATTCCCCGTTTGCCAATATCCACCGCCTGGCCCGTCAGGTGAGGCGACGCCGTCTCGCCCGCCACCGGAGCCGCATTCCCGTTCGTTCGCAGCAGCCGCTGCTGGATAGCCATCGTCCGCACCGCCGAGTTTACCTGCAACGCCGTATGGAACCGCGCATAGTGCGCCCGCGCCAGCACCGCCAGGAAATTAGCCGTCCACGGCCGGCAATAGCGACGACTTCCCGGCAGCCGCTCATCGACCTGCAGCCCGCCGCCTACCGGGACCGCCACCAGCATCGCCCGTCGCCGCATCTCTTCGAGATCTCCATCGTCCTGCACTCGCGCCAGACCGTCCCGGTCCGCCATCTCATTCTGATGAATCAGGATCTCGTGCGAACCTTTCAACGCGGCGGGTATTACCAATCGTCCGCGCTCGTCGTAGAGTGGAGATCGTAGCGAAGGAAGAATCTCCGGCATCGCCGCCACCTCTTGCGGGTCCGGCAGCTGCGGACGTTCCGTCGTCGGCCGGATCAGGTTGACTACCGGCATCGGATCGGCGGGATCGTCCTGCGGTACCGAAGGTTGCGTGTTCGATAGCCGTTCAGGTGTCTGTAGCTGTCCGCTCTCTTCCCGCCGCGTCAGATACTGACCGCGAATCTCCGCCGTTGCCCCATCCCGCTTCGCTGCCGCCGGAACATCGGTACGACGATGGGCAACAGTCTTCACCAACTCCGCTCGCCGCACATGGTCGCGTTCCCGCCGCTTCGGCACATTTGCAAGCGCGCGCACGGGCTTACGGCCACGCACGGTCTTCGTAACCCGCATCTCTTTTCTGCTAGAGGCACGCTCCACACGCGCCGCGCCCCTTCCCCGGCGAGAGGCCGCCTCCGGTCTGTGCGCTTTGTTTACGGCAGCCATCGCTCGCAGATGCGGCACAGGCCGCGCCATCGCCTGCCGGGAGTGCGCCCATACCGGCACCGGCAAAAGACACAGCAAGGCAAACGCAAAAATTGCGGGAAGAATCCGTTGCAGGCGCGTCAACATAATTAAGGGGTACGCCGAGACCCAGAGCATCTCCTACCTTATCGGCCAAGTTAGGATAAAGAAAGTGACGAGGCGGGTTCCCGGCCTGGCGGAGGACGCATGAAGCGGTTGTTTGCAGTCGGTTCGGCCATCGCGGCTATAGTGGCGATAGTGGCAGCATTCCAGCCTGTGATCGCACAGGAAAACCCGGCAACTTCCGAGTTTTATACGCAACACGTCAAACCGATTCTCCAGACCAACTGCTATCGCTGCCACGCCGGCATGAACCGTCGCGGCGGCCTTAACATGGAGACCCGCGAAGCGCTGCTCAAAGGCGGAAAAGACGGTCCCGCCCTCGTCCCCGGCGATCCCGCAAACTCTCTACTGATTAAACTCATCCGTCACGAAGGCCCCGCCAATGACCCCATGGACATGCCCCCGCGCGGTAAGCTCTCCGACGTCGACATCGCCGTGGTCGAGCAATGGGTCAAAGCCGGAGCCATCATGCCGCACGATCCGGCTAAGTAGTCGCCGCTTCCGCCGCGCGGCGCACCTGCACCAGCGTCGAGTAAAACGTCGCTCCACCCCCTAAATCCGTCAGCGTCTCCGACGTCAGCGCGTTCACATTCGCACCCCCGGCGGACAGCTTGTTCCAATCGAGCGTAGCCGCGACCACACCCGCCGGCACCTGTCTTCCCACGCGTACCGTCAGCGCGATGCTTCCGCGCCCGTTGAATACCTCCGCCACGTCGCCGGTCGCCAGCACCCGCGCCTCCGCATCGTCCGTATGCATCTCCAGCACTCCGGCCGTCCGCGACTCCATACGCCGATGCCCCGGCAAGTTCGCAAACGTCGAGTTCATATAGTTGTCCGCCTTCCGCGGCAGAAACTCCAGCGGATAGACCGTGGCCCGGCTGCGCGACTCCACCGGCGCAACGAACACCGGCACCGGCGTAAGCTCCCCTCGTCCGCTCGCCGTCCTGAACCAGCTCGCATCGCTGAACGGCAGCGTCTCGCCCCTTACATTCTTCGCCAGCTGAAGCCCCACGTGCCCTTCCCGCTCCAGTCGCTTCCGGTCAATCCCCGCAAACCAGGCATGCCCGCTCGACAACGCCTGATCGATCAACTCGTCCTCGGTATCTTCGAAGCAAGCCTCCGTAAACCCCATCCGCCGCCCTAGCTCTCCAAACAGCCGCACGTTCGACCGCGCCTCCCCCAGCGGCGCAATCGCCTGCTCCGACACCTGCACAAAAAGATGCCCATAAGCTCCCTGCACATCCTTCGTCTCGAGAAACGTAGGCGCGGGCAACACAACATCCGCATAGTCCGCCGTATCCGTAAAGAACTGCTCATGCACTACCGTAAACAGATCGTCCCGGCGCATCCCTCGCAGCACCGTATTGCTATTGGGCGCGACCGCAGCGGGATTTGAGTTGTAAACGAACAAAGCCTTAACCGGCGGGTCAGCCATCGCGGTCAGCGCTTCGCCCAACCGACTCATATTCACCACCCGCGACGGGCGCCCCAATGGACTCGCCATCATGAGCTCCGGCCGCTCCAGCGCCTTCTTATGGAACGGAAACGATCCCGAGGTCGACAGCTGCAGCCCCCCGCCCCTTCGCTTCCACGCTCCCGTAAGCAGCGGCAGCATACATACCGCGCGCGCCGCCGTCCCCCCGTTTTCACTTCGTTGTATCCCGTAGTTCAGCCGGATCACCGCCGGTCCCGGCCCGGCGTAAGCATGAGCCAGCGCCACGATCCGCTCCGCTGCAATTCCCGTCGCGTCCGCCGCAATCTCCGGTGAGTGCTCCGCCCGTAGAGCATGGTCCCGCAACTCCGCAAATCCATGCGTGTTGTCGTCGATGTACCCCCGGTCCTCCAGCCCCTCGCGGAGGATCACGTGCATCAACGCCAGCGCCAGCAATCCATCCGTCCCCGGCCGGATCGCCAGATGCTCATCCGCCAACGCCGCGGTCCGCGTCCGGTACGGGTCGATCACCACCAGCCGCGCCCCCGCTCGCCGAGCCGTCTCGATAAAGGGCCACAAATGAATATTGTTGCCGTGGATATTCGCTCCCCAGGCGATAATCAGCCGCGCATGGGCGAAGTCCTCCGGCGGCGTTCCCAGCTTTACCCCATACACGCTCTCATACGCCGCCCCACCCGCCGTCGAGCAGATTGTCCGGTCCAGCTGCGATGCCCCCAGCCGGTGAAAGAATCGTCGGTCCATCGACCCATACCCCATCTGCCCGATCGTTCCCGCATAGCTGTACGGCAGCACGCTCTCCGGACCAAACGCCGCCGCAATCTCCGTCAGCCGCGCGGCAATCGTATCCAGCGCCTCATCCCACCCGATGCGCTCAAACGCCTCCATCTCCCGTCCCTTCGGGAGCGGCCCCTTCACTACCCCCGCCCGCCGCCGCATCGGATACAGCAGACGTTCCGGCGAATACACCCGATCCAGATACTTCGCCACCTTACCGCATAAAAATCCCCGCGTCACCGGATGCGCCGGGTCGCCCTGCACCTTCATCGCCCGCCCGCTTGCCGTCTCGACCGTCACCAGCACGCCGCATGAGTCCGGGCAATCGAGCGAGCACACCGCATGGACCACCTTCGCCTTTTCACCTGCTGAGGGCATCGCTCCATTCTATTCCCGCTCTCGTATCGCCCCGTCTGCCGCGTAAAAACAGAAATCTACCATGGGCGGCACGGCTCGCCCGCCTTAAGCCGACTCGATGAAATCATCACTATCGTCAGGGCGCTCGAATCTCAACCGGCCTGTTGCCGATAACAAGCTCCATCGTCGACAAAAGAATCTTCCAGCCTCGCCCGTCTATACTTCTTCCACACACCCGAGGTGCCCCCATGCCGCTCCCCCGCCTGTTGTCCACGGTCACACTCGCACTTTGGTTCGCCGCGTCCACGCTCTCCGCAAACGCCCAGGCCCCCGCTCCACTCCACACTGCTTCTCAGCAGGAACTCGACGTTGTCAAGGTCCTCCTCAAGCAAGAGGCCGCCTGGAACCGCGGCGACCTCGACAGCTTCGCCCAGGGCTACAAAGATTCTCCCGATACCCTCTTTATTACTCGCCAGTTCTCCCGCGGCTTCACCGGCATGTTGCAGGAGTATCACCAGAACTACCCTACCCGCGCCACCATGGGCACGCTCGCCTTCTCGGAGCTTGAAGTCCACAAACTCGACGACGCCTTCGCCGTCTGCATCGGCAAATACCACCTCGAACGCGGCAAGAAAGATGGTGGCAACGCCGACGGCATCTTCTCTCTGGTGTTCGAAAAAACTGAAAAAGGATGGAAGATCGTCGTCGACCACACCACCTAGCTGCCCTCGACTACGGAGATATTTATGAATCGCCGCCGCTTCCTCCTCACCACCGGCCTTGCAAGCGGCTCGTCGTTGCTGCCCCCAAACGGCGGCGCCCAGACCCTCGCAGACTGCCCCAACACCTCCGGCCTCCCGCCCGTTCCACGTACCCAGGATCATCTCTACCGCCCCAAGCCGCAGTTCTGGAGCTTTGACAATCAGGACCCCATCCTTTCCCTCGGTCCCTTCCAGGTCAGCTTTCAGATCTTTACTACTGGCCCCAGCGAGAACAGCTACGGTCTCGCCGCCGGCAAGTTTCTCATCGAGGAGGAAGGCCGCCGCTGGACCCTGAACGCCGCCTCCTTCGCCGCCGCCGGGCAGCAGATGCTTTACCCCGGCACCCTGAAGGCTTCTCTTACTCAGGAAGACGACGGCTCCTTTCAATGCACCATCGCCGCCGCCGCCGCCGAGCCCATCCGCGCCGTCAAAATGCGCCTTCATCGTATCCCATCCGCCCACTGCTTTCAGACTGGATGGAACGTCGATCCCAACGGCCTGCCTATCACCGCCGACGGTCTTCACTTCTCTTATCCGGAGTATCAGGGCGGTTTGCCCGGCTGGCAGCTCGCCTTTAGGGGCACCAGCCTCGGCATCCTCTCCACCGACCTGCAGCCCCGCCCCAAACGCTTTACCGCTTACTTGCAGAACCAGGAGACCGTTGTCGAACTCGTCCATGAAGAAGACGCCCGCTTCTTCAAGGCCACCCTTGAAGTCCCCGCCTGGCGCTTTATCCCCCAAGCCTCTCTGGCGGATGTCATCGCGCAACGCACGACGCTCCTCGAACAACACGCCGGCTTGGTCGCGTGGGAAGCCCGTACCGACGTACCCGCCTGGACCCGCGGCGTCAAGCTCGTCGTCACCCTCCACGGAATGCACTGGAGCGGCTTTATCTTCAATGACTACGCCAGGATGAAGGAAATCATCGACTGGGTCTGCCGGCGCATTCCCGGCAGCGAAGTCGTCTTCCATCTCGCCGGGTGGGAGGGCCGCTATTACCGCTGCTATGGGGACAGCCGCCCCGACGACCGCATGGGTGGCGAAGCCGGCCTCGCCGCGCTCATGCAATCCGCCCACGAAGCCGGTGCCCACGTTCTCCCCTTCTACAGCGGCAACTATCCTTCGCCCGGCCTGCCCCGCTACAACGAGTACGCGCCCTCCTCGCATTCCGACGCCACCGACGGCTTCCGCTGGGACCCCATGCGCGGCTATACCGTCGATTGGGGGCAGCTTCGCGGCTCCGGCATGAACGCCGGCGGCCCCTCGCTCAACCCGGGCGCTCCTGCCTGGCGCGACTTCCTCATCGATCAGATCGCCAGCCTCAACGCGCGTTTCCACTTCGATGGCGCATACTTCGACACGCAGCCGAGCACTGGGAACGACAGCCGCTTTTCCGCCCTGGACGGCTTTCGCACCATTGCCACCCAACTCCGGCAGCGTCAGCCGGAGTTCCTGATCGCCTCCGAGTCCTGGTTTGACCTCTCGCTCCCCTTCGTTCCCTGGTCCCAAACCCCCGATGGCCCCGGCCGCTGGTCCGGAAAATATCAGCGGCGTTTCGCACACCTCTCCATGGGAGAACCCAGCCGCGGCTCCACCGGCGTTCACGAGCTCGGCCATATCCCCTACAATCGAGAGGAACTCGACAGCATGTTCGATCTGTGCACCCTGGCCTTCGTGGATGGCACCCTCGACCACGCCGCGCCGGAGATCGAAACCCTTATCAAGCGAGCGCACCAGAGCAAGCTCTAACGCAGTCACTCCCGAGGAACCGAATGCATCTCACCCGCCGCCGCTTCGTATCCACCGCCTCACTCGCCGCTACCGCCACGCTGATCCAGCTGCAAGACCCGCGCTCCCTCTACGCGCAATCCACGCCCGCCCTCCCGGACCGGTTGATCCAAGCGCGTCAGATGGCGGCCAGCGCCAAGATCACCACCCAGAATCTACGCGGCAACGTCTCCGTTCTCCTCGGCTCCGGCGGCAACATCGCCGTCCTTCCCGCCAAGGAAGGCCTTCTGCTCGTCGATTCCGGCATGTCCACCTCGCGTCCCCGGATCGCCGAGTCCCTGGCCGCCATCAGCCCCGGCCCCATCCGCATCCTCGTCAACACCCACTGGCACTACGACCATACCGACGGCAACAAGTGGATGCACTCCACGGGAGCCAACATCTGGGCCCACGAAAACACCCGTATGCGCATGGCCTCCACTCAGAACATGGCCGCCTTCCATGCGGTCTTCCCGCCCTCGCCCACCGGCGCTCTCCCAACCGTCCTCTTCAACAGCTCCAAGAAGATTTCTGACGAGACCAGCAACGTCCTCCTCACCCACTACGACCCCGCCCACACCGATACCGACCTCTCCGTCTACTTTCAGGAGGCCGACGTCCTCCATGCCGGCGACACCTGGTTCAATAGCTTTTACCCCTTCATCGATTACTCCACCGGCGGCAACATCGATGGCATGATCGCAGCCACGAAGATCAATCTCGCCACCGGCACCGCCGACACCATCGTCATCCCCGGCCACGGCCCCATCGGCAACAAGACCCAGCTCACCGCCACCCTCGACATGCTCACCACCGTGCGCGGCAACGTAGCCAACCTAAAAAAGCAGGGCAAGTCCCTGGAAGAAACCATAGCCGCCAAACCCACCGCCGCCTTCGACGACCACTGGGGCAAAGGCCCCATGAACCCGCCCGCCTTCATCGGCCTCGTCTACCAGGGCGTCTAAGCGCATGTGTCGGGTCAATTCTTGTGAGACACAAGAATGCCATAGGCCTTATGCAGTTCTCTTGTAACGTTTGGATCTGTTTCAGACGCCAAATGTCTACGGATTATAACAATAGCTTTCGTATTTTTGCTTAGCCCCAACGCTGAAGCAGCTGCACTTCTCACAGCGCTATTCTTATCATCTAATAGTGAACACGCTAAATTGAACAAATCGACAGAGCTATTGCTTGCTGCATTTAGCTTCGGAGCAAGTGTAAGTGCAAGTATTTGGACTTGGGGGTCCTCAGCGCCAATAGCTAGTTGGTAGACATCATCATCACACTCATGATTACCAATCGAAGTAAGGATTTGAATAGACAGAAGACGCACTGCACTCTTCTCGTTTTTGTCTTCGCATAGCAACCGCATTTGGGATTCGCCACTACTATAATCCAATTGCAGAGACGCTTGCGCTAAATTGAACCGGACAACACCGTTAGTCGATGACCTGAAAGCAGCAGCGATGTAAGGAATGGCAGCATCAACATGTTCGTCTGCTAGCTCTTGAGCAGCCAAGCCTCGAGTTGTTTCATCATGATCCTGTAAAGCAACTAACAAGCTAGTTTTATCTAAAGCTATACCTCGTTCAGATAGTAATTGTCGGGTGGATTTTAGAGGACCAGCGTCCATAGCTTGAAAATACAAGGCAAGTAGGTAAATAGCAACCGCTCCAAACAACGCGGACCTGGAAGTTTTCCGTGTCATGGGTCCATCTCCTTGTTCCTGCCTACTGCTTCGTGGCTGTAACGAACGTCACCGGCGTTCCAGACAGCGTTCCGGCTGTCAATGTACGCGTAATAGTAAAAACAGGACCGACGTTCTGGTTATTACATGAATACTGTTGATTGCAGACGACGCTACAGGATTGCCCAGCAGAAAGGGCTGAAAAGTTGAGTACCTCGGCGTGCTCATCGTAGAAAATATCCGTTGTGGGCAAATGGTTGACTCCATCTTGACTTTGGCCACCCATCCCAACTGTAAATTGACCACCGCTGCTGGCGACACAAATACTCGAAAAACCATATTTGGAACAACCGTTATTTTGAGTAGTTATGGTTTCTACTATCTGCGCTCCGTTGTATGGCACATCTGGACCCGTGGCAAGCATCTCTGAAAGTATTCCAATACCCGTGCGTAGAGACGGGAACGCCGATGACAGTGACTCAGGTATGTTGTTGTTGATTGAGATCATCGTAGGACATGGAACTGCGGGCGTCACCGAAACTGGAGCTTGACCTCCAATATTGCCACTTGGGCAAACAAAAGAGTTCCCCGTGCAGATATAGCTCTCGTAGAAGATCTCGTCCACGCCAAAGGATGCGCTGCTATTGCCGAACTGATTGGCTGTCACCAAACCTGATGAGCTGACAGTGGCGACGCTTCCTCCCCCTTGCCAATTGCCGCCGCTCGTAAACGACTGTACAGTCCCCGTGTTGAAGGTCAGCTGTCCCGTAGCCTGAGCAGACTGGCCAAAGCTGCTAAGCAGAATGGACGCGGGAATAACTTCGCCTTGCGTCACGCCGTTGCAGCTTCCGCACTGGTTGGTGCATGTCCCGGTCTTGACGTTGAAGGTCGAAGTGCTTGAAGCCACGTAGATCTTGTCGAAATCGCCTCCGGTCCCTGAGAGGGTCGCGCTTCCTTCGGTGATGTTTCCGGGAATGACGGTGCCGTTGGCATCGGGCTTGCGGCTTCTGATTAGCGACGCGACATCCAGCTCCAGATCTTCACCGCCCTCCAGGTGAACGGGCAGGCGATAGCTGCCGCCCTGATAGTAGAGGGTAAGCGTCAGGTCTTCCGCGGTCGCTCTATAGTTCCATAGCGAAACCATGGTGTCCGTGTCGCCCCAGGTCGCCCAGTAGCAAACCGTTTTGGAGTTCGTCCATGCTTCCACCTGCGGCTCAGCCTCGAAGACGAAGTTACCGGTTTGATCCACGCTGCCGGCCTCAGTCTCGATGTCACCTTCGTTTCCGGAGAACGCGCCCTCCAGGTTGAGCGAGCCGGTGCTTGTGGCTGGCAACCTGATCGCCGAAAAGTCGACCGCGCAGCTCGCTCCTGGTAGAAGCGTGAGTTTGCCCACAGATACGGATGTGCTCGCGCCGTTGGCATAAGACGACACGTTGACCGACACAGCCCTGCTCACTTTGGCCGTGTTGTGCAAGACCATATAGGGCGTAAAGACTGTCCGCGCGGGGAACAGCATTTTAGGCTGCTGAACGCCTGCCATGACTCCTGGAATCGCAATGCTGATGGCGTGTTCCGCCTTGTTGCGGTTTTTCTCCGGATGGGCCTCGATCAGGTGGAGATTGGCCGAGAACCGTTTGTCTGATCCTCAAGCCCTCCGTAGGCCACCAGGCCGCGCGGCGGACCCGTATAGTCGATCGACACGCTGCCGGTAGAGCCTACACCCGGTGACGCCGGGAATGCCTTGAATACATCCATGGTGACGCTCGCGTTGGGAGCGAGAGTCGTCGTAAAGTCCTTCAGCAACTGTCCGGCATCGTCTTTAAGATGCGCGGTAACCTCAACCGTCTTGTCCGTCGAGTTCCCAAGGAACAAGAACATCTGAGTGGAAGCATAAGGGCGCCACCAAGTGGCGTCCACGCGTTGCTCTAAGGATGCCTGCGCCTCGGCACTGACACGGGCCGTATCCGCTTGAAGAGCGCTGTGGAAGCTCAGCATGGCGAATTCGTCAATGTTTTGTACCGACGCGAGCACCGCTCCGCCCCACGACCAGGCATATTGCACCGACACCATTCCTCGATCCGACCGGTGAGCATTGACGCCAGCCGGAAGATGCCGCATGGCGTCGGTGATATTGATCGTGGCGACCCCGGCGGGGCTAAGCTCGACAACCGGCAGAGGAAAGCGCGTTCCATCCGCCATGATGAGTACTGGCACGACAGTCAAAGACTGTTTGAGCAAAACATTCTTCAAATTAAGCCGCGAGTCGAAGTTCCCGTCTAATCGCCACATTCCTCCTTCCACCGATTATGGAGTGGACGTGCTTCTCGCGGGAAGCATAATAACTGAAGATGATTGGGCGAAACCTGGACAAGCAATCGCCAACATTGCTCCGAACGCAAGTATAGGGAATAGCTGTAGACAGCGGATTACACGTAAAAGAACAGCTGAACCGGACTTCGAGGCGCGAGCAGAGGGTAGCATTCTCAATCCTCTATCAACCGCATTTCTATCGCGAGCCGAAACTAAGCGCAGGCCGGATGAGTTGTCAAGTTATAAGGGACTGCCAGTGGAAAACCGGGGCGTCGTGTTCATCCCAAAGCTTGGGCTCAAACCGTCAAGATCTCCTTCTCCTTCGTCTTGAACAAATCCTCGATCCGCCGAATCTCCGCGTCCGTCAGCTGCTGAATCTCGTCGTTCGCCCGTTTCTCATCGTCCGCCGAGATCAATTTATCCTTCGCCGCCTTCTTTACCTGATCGTTCCCATCGCGCCGAATATTGCGGATCGCCGTCTTATGGTCTTCGAGCGTCTTGTTCAACTGCTTGACGACATCCTTCCGCCGCTCCTCCGTCATCGGAGGCACCGGCACCCGGATCACCTTGCCGTCCGTCATCGGGTTCAGCCCCGCGCTCGACGTCCGGATCGCCTTCTCGATGGCCGACACCATGCTCATGTCATACGGCTGTACCAGGATCAACGTCGGCTCCGGCGTGCTGACCTGCCCCATCTGCGCCACCGGCGTATCCGTTCCGTAATAATCCACCTTGATCTGGTCGAGCATATGGACGTTGGCCCGGCCCGTCCGTGCCGATAGCAAATGTCCGCGAAAGTCGTCCACCGACTTCTCCATCCGCGACTTCAACTCCGTATGCGTACCTTTCAATGCGTCGATTCCCGCCATTGCCGATGCCATGCGTCTCTCCTTACCAGCCTGCCGCTCGTTTCCAGCTTCGCCGCAAAACGAGCAATTCAACTCCCGATTGTAGACGACTCCACAAGTTCTTTGACTCTGCCGTCCCGCCGGCATCACGCGTGACGGCTCAACTTATGCCAAGCCCTCGTCCCGCCGGCTTCTCGCGCTTAACTACCGCTTCAACCTCGACTACCGGCCCCATCGCCCGCGCCACTTTTTCCTCCATTTCACTCCAGTACCGCAAATCCGCCGGTCGCGCCGAAGGCACCGCCCGCCGCATCCGGCAATACCACAGCGCCCACCCAAGCTCCTTGGCGCTTTTGTTCTTGATCGCGGCTTCGATCCGGGCAACTTCGGAAAATGGCGGCATACCTCTTATCCTAGTGGCCGGCATAGAGTGAAAACGTGTCCCGCACGGTGACCTCGCCGCGTTTGTTGATCGATGCCCGCGCGGCCCTACGCCAACCCTGTAGACTCCGCCTGCTCCCGCGCATGGTAGCTGCTCCGCACCAGCGGTCCGCTCTCCACATGCCGGAACCCCATCGTCAGCGCCTCATGCTTCAGGAACGCGAACTCCTCCGGCGTATAAAAGCGCGTCATCGGCAGATGGTCCCGGCTAGGCCGCAGATACTGACCCACCGTCAAAATGTCCACTCGCCGCGCCGCCAAATCCCGGAACACCGCCAGCAACTCATGCATCTCCTCGCCCATGCCGACAATGATCCCCGTCTTGGTCACGATCGTTTCGCCGCGCTCGTTCGCAATCTTTTTCGCCAGCTCCAGAAATCGCAGCGACCGTTCATACCGCCCTCCGCTCTTCGCCACCCGGTACAATCGCGGCACGGTCTCGATATTGTGGTTCAAAATATCCGGCCGAGCCGCCACCACCAGACGCAGCGCTTCTTCGTTCCCCTGAAAGTCCGGCGTCAGCACCTCCACCCGGCACCCCGCAGCCTGGGCCCGTATCTCGCCGATCACGCTTACGAACGCCCGCGCCGCGCCCAGGTTGTCGTCATCCCGGTTGACGCTCGTGATCACCGCGTGGGCTAGCCCCAGTTGCGCCACCGCATACGCCACCCGCCGCGGCTCATCCTGGTCGATCGGCTCCGGCCGGCCCTTCGGCACCGCGCAGAATCCGCACCGCCGCGTGCACAAGTTTCCCAGCATCATGAATGTCGCCGACTTCTGATTCCAGCACTCCCCAATATTCGGGCACTGCGCGCTCTCGCACACCGTATGCAGGTTCAGCTCACGCGCCAGCTTCTTCAGGCTATGGAAGGTCTCCCCAACCGGAGCCTTCGCCTTCAGCCAAGCCGGTTTAGCCGCCGGGCGCCGCGGCGTGAGATCGATCTGCACAAGCTCCTGGGTGGCTACAGGCGTCATAATTAGATTCTAACTGGACGCCCTGTAAAGTTCCCGCGACATCAAATCTTCCATCCCGCCTCGTGGCAACACCATCAGCCACGCCCTCATCACAAAGCACGTTGCCGGTGATACCACAGCAGGAACGCACGAAGGCCGCCGCTACCGAGGAGTTTCGCAATGAAAATGGAAAGCATTCAGGATCTGATGGTCAATGGACTCACCTACGCTCTCGATTTCGAAGAAAGGATTGCCAAAGCCGCCCCTAAAATGGCGCAAGCAGCCACCGACCCCGACCTCAAAGACGCGTTTGAGAAGACCGAAACCAAAAGCAAGGAGTATGCCAAGAAGGTAGAAGAGACCTTTCAGAAGCTTGGCGAATCCGTCGAGCGCAACGAAAACCACATTGCCGTCGCCATGATCAAGGAAGTCGACAACATGATATCGGAGACCGAAGCCGGCCCTATCCGCGACGCCGCCCTGATCGTCGCCGCCAACCAGCAGCAGATGTTCCGCGTCGCCTCCTATGGCTCACTCGCCCACTATGCTGAGCTTATCGGCAAACAAGACGCCGCCGGCATCCTCAACGAGAGTCTGGAAGACAGCAAGAGCGGAGACAAGAAGTTCACTGAAATCGGCGAACAGAATGTAAATCAAAAAGCCAAAGCCGCCTAAGTTTCGCAATTCACAACGGTCGGCCCGCCGCCTGGCCGTTTGCGCTTAAACCAACCGATCTCGTATCTCTTGACGGGCTAGATAAAGAAAGAAAAGCAACGCAAACAATCCACGAATGAAAAAGAAAGCAACATGCGCCTTTGTATAAAAATAAAAGTCGCCGGCCGCCAGCAATAAACAGCCCGCAATTACCAACGACCAGCCCCACTTCCGTAAGCGCAACAATCCAAAGATTCCAGCCGCGAGCAGCGTACAAAGCGCAAGAATCGCATACTTTGCCGCACCGCTCCCGTACACTCCGCTTAGCCCCGCATATACATTGATCATGGTCATAAAAATCATGAACATACATATGCCCGCGATGCCCGGCAGCATCTCCCCCGACTTATTCTCTTTGGGTATATCGCTCATAGGGTGTGAAGGTATGCCAGCAAGTCCGCCAGGTCATCCGTGTCGATCCGATCGCCCAAAGCCGGCATCAGATTTCGCCCATGCAAAATCGTGGCCGTTACCCGTTCATCCGTCGCGGGCGCGCCGCTCGGCAGATAGGCTTTCTTGTAAATACCCGCCAGCGCCGGTCCATGGAGCGCCACATTCCGGCGATCGTAATGGCAAGCTCCGCATTTCGTCTGAAATACCGCATGACCATGCGTCTGCTGTGTGTTCAACTCCGCCAGCGGTGTAGGCGGCGGTACGGATTTGCACCCCGCCGCCGCCATCGCCGCGACTCCTGCAAGAATAAGAACTAACCGCATTTCCTCATTCTATTGCAGTCCGGTTCATCCTTCCGCCAACCTCCGGCGTCTCGACTAAAGTAAGAGGAAGACGGAGCAGCCCCTGTACTCGCCTCGCCACGGCTGAGAACGGGCCGCCGCTTCAGTTTGCCGCGGCGACAGCCGCCACAATCCGGTCCATCACCTCGCGGTCCACGCTCGTTCCGGGCAGATGCTGGCCATCCATGATCGAGAAGATCACCGTCCTTCCACTCGCGCACTCCACATACCCGCTTAGTGCCCGCGCTTCCCCGAGCGTCCCCGTCTTCGCAAACACACGCCCCTTCAGCGGAGGCTCCTTGAACCGTCCACTCAGTGAACCATCCACGCCCCCCACCGGCAAACTGGCCTTCCAAGCCGCAAACCAGGGCTGCCCCGCTGCAAACGCCAGCAGCCTGGCCGTAGCCCGGGGCGTCACCAGATCGTGCCCACTCAACCCCGACCCATCGAAGAAGACAAAATCATCCTTCTCCAACCCCGCGTTCACCAGAAATTGGCGCACCACTCGCGCCCCTTGCGCGGTCGACCCATTCGTCCCATAAGCTTCCCCTAAATGCCGCAGCAACAGTTCAGCATGGAGGTTCTGGCTGGTTTTATTGGTAAACACGATGTCCTCCTCCACGGTCGGTGACGTATGCTCCAGGATCACCGGGCATGCATCCCGACAAGGAACTTTACCCGTCAGTGGAGCGCTCGCCTCCTCCGCTATCGGTATCTTCGGTAAACCCGGCAGAGACTGCATCGATAGCCGGAGAAATCCTCCCGACGAGGCCGCCTGACGATGCTTTGCCCGCGCCGTTCCATCCACGATGACCCCGCGAGCCGACAACATCTCCCGCAATGCCATGGCCGCGAACTCCGCCGGATCGCCGATCGCAATATCTTCTCGATCCGGCGCCGCGTCCATCGCAATCGACCCTGCTATGCGAAGTACCTTCGATCCGGGAGCACGCTCGATGGTGCTCAGGTCGCCCGTTCCAGACAGGCCGGTAACCAAATCGGTACGATCCACCGTGTAGTACGCCGGCAAACCAGCCTGCCAGTCGACGGACGGTAGGTCGGCGACCGTCTTTCCAGGTCGCATTGTAAGCTGCAGCTGATTATCCGCGATCGTCAACGCGCTTACCGGAGCCCCATATCCCCAGACCATGTCGTCAATGGCCCAATCCTCCGGATAAGGCTCCCACGGAAACGCGGTATCGTCCCCGATCACGTTCCCCGTAATCCGTGTGACGCCCGAGGCGGCTATCTGATCCGCAAAGGCAGCCAGATAGCGCAGGCTCGCATTCTTCTGAGAAGCCTTGCCGGTATAAGGAAGATCGTCGCCGTTCAGATTCGCGTCCCCTGTTCCAACGAGTACGACATCGCCGTCTATCGTCGTCTCCTGCCCAGCTGCCGTGCGGTACTCCAGCCGCGTCGTAAACCGCTGCTTTCTTCCCAGCAGCGCCATCGCCGCCGCCGTCGTAAACAGCTTTGCATTGCTTGCCGGCTGAAACAGCTGCCCCTCATTTTTTCCATAAAGAATCTTTCCATCGAGCGTCGTGACCACAACTCCCCAGTGATCCCGCGCAACAGTCGACTCGTTCGTCAATGCGCCGATCTGCTCCGCCAGCGTCCTTTGTGCCTCCGCTCCCGCGCCGCGCAGCGCAAACAGCAGCGCTCCCGTTCGCACCAGCAAACGAATACCCCATCGCTGTCTCATCCGCGCAGTCTAGCATCCGGTCTTGCATTCACTATCATCGATCCATGCCCTTCGTCTCCCGCACACCCTTCGAGTGGCACCTCCGCACCCGCACCCTTGCCCTCGGCCCGCGAACCCTCCTCATGGGCATCCTCAACGTCACTCCCGACTCCTTCTCCGACGGCGGACAATTCCTCTCTATCCCAGCCGCGCTTACCCAGGCATTGACTCTGCTCGACCAGGGCGCGGACCTCCTCGACCTCGGCGGCGAATCCACCCGCCCCAACGCCACTCCGATTCCTTCCGAAGAAGAACAAGCCCGCATCCTGCCCATCATCGCCGCAATCCTCACCGCGCGTCCCTACGCCATTCTCTCCGTCGACACCTATCACGCCGCCACCGCCCGCGCCGCCATCGAAGCCGGAGCCGAGATCGTCAACGATGTCAGCGGCCTGCAATGGGACCCCGCCATGGCCGCCACATGTGCCCGTCTCCGCTGCGGCCTCATTCTGATGCACACCCGCGGCCGCCCTACGGATTGGCTTACGCTCCCCGCCCTGCCGCCCGTCTCCATCATGCCCATCGTCTTCACAGGCCTCCGCGCCTCCCTTCAAGCCGCCCGCACCGCCGGCATTCCCGCCGAGCGCATCGTGCTCGACCCCGGCTTCGGCTTCGGTAAACGCGGTGACGAAAACTACGTCGTCCACGCCCTGCTCGACAAGATGCTCCAGTTCGGCCTCCCTCTCCTCAGCGGCTCCTCTCGCAAGGGATTCCTTCGCGCGACCCTCGCCCAGCTTCACCACGGGCAGGTCCCAGGCCCGAACTCCGAAGCCAGTGTTCAAGCCGGCGCCGCGTCCGCCGTAGCCGCCATTCTCAGCGGAGCGCACATGCTCCGCACCCATGACGTTCCCGCCACCGCCCACGCCGCCGCTATCGCCGACGCCATCCTCGCCAACATCCCGCCTCTCGCCCCTAATCGCTTTCAGGACGAACCGCTCGATGAGCTTCCGTAACCGCAATCGTTAGCGCCGCCCGCCCTGTAAACTCGCCTCAGCCGATACTCCATTCTCAATTCAGGGCAGACGACCGCATGGCTCCATCCCCGATCTCCTCTAAGTTCGCCGCGTCCTTCCGGCTAGCCGCCGCCCTCGCCGCGTTCCTTTGCGTCTGCGCTCTCTTACTCTTCACCCATGGCAAACACACCCTAGACGATGCCCTCGGCTACGGTGTCCTCCCAGCCACCCAAAGCCTCCTACACGGCAACGGACTCACCATCTGCTCCGACGAACTGGCAAAAACTCCCGGCAGCCATCTCTGCTTCCATGCCGCCCGCATGCCCATGGCCGAGTGGGTCGTCGCTTTGGGAATAAGGCTGTTCGGCAACCACCTTCTATCCGTTCTTAGCTTCAAGATAATCCTCTTCTTACTCCCGCTCCTTCTAGCCATCTATCTTGTCTACTCTTCCGTTCCAGTAAACCATTCCCATCGCAACGCGGCCCTCCTGCTTTTACTCATTCCCTTTACCATCCTTCCCTTGCTCATGGATATAGTGCGAGTCGACTTTGAAGAAGCCTACTCCTACAGCTTCATCGCCCTCGCCTTCGCCTTCACCTTCTTCCTTGACAAAGTTCATGCGCGACTCAGCCAGAACACTCTGCTCACCGGCATCCTCGCCGCTCTCTGCGCCGGTGCCATCTTTCTCTCTAAAAGCTCCATGAGCCTCTTCGCTCTCTCCTTCATCCTTTTATTCACCTATAGAACTCCAAGCCCCCGCGTCCGCGCTCTTACGCTGCTAATCTCTCTCGCCGCCCCCGCCGGCTGGATGCTGTACCAGCACCACGCCGGTGGTCGATACAGCGCCGGCACCAGTCTCGACGGCTTCAATCTCCACATGGGCAACAGCGAACAATTTCTGCGCGACTACCCGCCCCATGCCGGAACCACCCTCGACGACACCGCCTCTGAATTGAACTCAGGCCATATCTTCGCCAACGAGTGGGCCTTCAACGACTTCCACAAGCAGGCCGCTATGACCTTTATCGAAACTCACCCTAAAGAAGCACTCATCGGCGAACTTCGCAAGCTGGACATCATCTTCCTAACCACCCGCGTCATCGGCGTCTCCACCGATCGCGGCGCTTTGGCTCTCATCGCCAGACTAGGCTTCATCCTCTTCCGCCTTATTTTTTTATGGGCACTTCTATCCGCAATTTATTCCCTGTTCCGCCCCAATCTACTTCCACGTCAAACTGCCGCCACCTTTCTGCTCTTCATAGCCGTCATTACGCTCCCCTATGCCGCCGGTTTCGCCTACACCCGCCACCTTACCATCCTCATCTTTCCCGCGTGCATCTTCTGCTGCCGTCTCCTCCTAACGCGCGGTTTGCGCCCTCCGCTATAGAATAAAAAGCGAACGTGCACGGCAAACCACCATGACCCTTCTTCTGATCGCCATCTTCCAAACCGTCAACACACTTCTGCTCCTTTGGCTTCTTCTGCGCCGTCCCCCGACCACGCCCCTCGACATCCGCGCCGCCCAACTACCTGACCAGCTCGCCCGCATGGACACCCGCGCCGAAACATTTGATACTCACACCCGCACCGCCCTCGCCCAAATGCGCGACGGCATCGCCGCCGAAGCCACCCGCGCCCGCGACGCGAACACTGCTTGTTTCGCTACCCTCCGCACGGAAGTTACTGGAAGCATTGCTACCTTCGGCACTGCGCTCCACGGCGAACTCGCCGCCTTCCGCACCGACAACGCCGCCTCCTCAAACCAACTCCGCAAGACAGTGCAGGAGGATGTAGCCGCCGTAGCCCATCGCCTCAATACCTTCGTCGCCGACGCCACCCGCCAGCAGCTTGAATCCCGCGATGCCCTTCACGCCCGCCTCACCGATCTCGGCAACGCCAACGATCGCCAGCAGGAAAAACTCCGCGCCGCCGTCGAAGACCGCCTCGATAAGCTCAACACCACTAACGCCGCCAAGCTCGAAGAAATGCGCGTTACCGTGGACGAAAAACTCCACGCCACGCTTCAGAACCGCCTCACCGAGTCTTTCGGACAGGTCACCATCCACCTTGGCGCGGTACAGAAAGGCCTGGGCGAGATGAAAGAACTCGCCACCGGCGTAGGTGACCTCAAGAAAGTTCTCTCCAACGTGAAATCCCGCGGCATCGTCGGCGAGTTCCAGCTCGGCATGCAGCTCGAGCAGATGTTCTCTCCCGAGCAGTACATTAAGAACGCCCGCATCAAGCCGAATACGCTCGAATCAGTCGAGTACGCTCTCAAGTTCCCCAACGGCGATCCCGGTAGCCATATTCTCTTAGCGATTGACGCCAAATTCCCCAAGGACGACTGGGAGCGTCTTGAACACGCCTACGAGCACGGCACCGCCGACGAGATTACCGCCGCCGGACGCGCCTTTGAGCGCGCCATCCGCGCAGAAGGCAAGCGCATCTGCGAAAAGTACATCGATCCGCCCACCACCATGCCCCACGCCATCATGTTTTTGCCCACCGAAAGCCTCTACGCCGAGGTCGTTCGCCGCCCCGGTCTCCAGTCCGACGTCCAGTCCAGCTGCCGCGTCACCATAGCCGGACCCTCCACTTTCATGGCCATCCTTACCAGCTTCCAGATGGGCTTTCACACGCTTGCCATTCAGAAAAAGGGCGACGAAGTATGGAAGGTCCTCTCCAGCGCTAAAAACGAATTCGAAAAGTTCGGCGGCATGATGGATAAGGTTCGCAAACAAGTCGATACCGTCCAGAACACCCTTGGCGAGATCGGCGGCAAGACGAAAACCATCAACCGCGCCCTCAAAAACGTAGCCAGTTTCGACACCGGCGTACCCGTCACCAACCTCCTCGGCTTTGACGAGATCGCCGGCGTAACTCCACTCCTCGCCGCCGTCGGCGATGACGATTGATACCTCGCCATCCTATACTGGCAGGCCTGAGGTTTCATCTTAATGTCTACCCGACGAAGCGTACTTAAATCGCTAGCCGCTAGTGCTCTCAGCTTTAAGGGGTTATCGTCAAACGCGCAAAGCCCCGAAACGCCCCTCCA
>CAXTRY010000011.1:0-50815 GCA_964246805.1 uncultured Acidobacteriaceae bacterium | reverse complement strand
CTCTTATGGTGAGGGTCATGCCTTTGCGGGCGGCGGTGGCGGGTTCCATGGTGGCGGCGGCGGTTTTCATGGCGGTGGCGGTGGAGGGTTCCATGGTGGTGGCGGACACAGATAAAAATCTGCTGTGAAATAATCAGCGGCTACTCCCTTGGGAGTAGCCGTTTGTGTTTTTAAGATCAAGGTTTGCACGAGATCAAGAGTAATGTCTATGACCTGTACGCCGAAGAAGGGACTAGAAGGTTCTCCCGGCTAGGTTTGTCCTGGAGGCCTCTCCTTGGGACCTTATGCCTTTACAGCAAAGTTTGTACCGTACCACACGAGTATTCCTTCTACTGACGTTGGCTGCCGCATTTTCCGGGTGCGGAGCCGTAAGAAACCAGTCGAGCACCATGCAGATTCAGATGGCTATTTACACGCCGCTGTGTCTTGAAGTAGCCGATGCGAGCACGGCCCAGGGGCAGATCGTACAAACTTACCCGTGTCTGGCTGGTGAGCGTCGTCAGGAGTGGACGTTTGTCCCCATTCAGGGAACAACTACGTCCTACCACATTGTGAATGCGAACAGTCTGCAATGCATGACGGTAAGCTACGGCCGGTCGGCGCTTGGTACTCCAGTGATCCAAACTCCTTGTTATGTGCCCGTGCAGGCAAGCCAAGTTTGGAGTTATGTGCCCGCGACTTCACCGAAAACAGGGTATACGCTCGTTTCCGCGATTAACAATTTGTGCTTGGACATTCCTTATGGAGAAACGACTGGTCAATCGCCGATGCAGGTTTTTACCTGCAAAGCCGGAGACCCCGCACAGGCATATATTCTGAATCCAGTGGCACAAGGCGCGACGCCCTAAGCTAAATGACTTTTAGAAGCAACAAGATAAGCACGATCACAAGGATCAGGCTGAGTCCACCGCCGCCGTAGTAGCCAAGACCGGGGCCCATGCGGTAGCCGCCAAAGCCGAAGAGCAAAATTAGAACGATCAAGAGGATAAGCATTGTGTCTCCATGCGCGGCTGTACGTTCACCGCATCAAGCAATGGGATGCAGAATCTTAATCCCTCGTCAGCAATCCATGGTAATCAGCTTTCTTCTTCAAGGAGTTTGCCGTCTCGCAGCCGAAGCACACGGCTACAGCGGCGAGCAAACTCCATATTATGTGTAACCAGGATGCTGGTTAGCCCGTGAGCGGTGTGCAGGCGTTCAATCAGCCGAAAGACTACTTCAGCCGTGCGGCTATCGAGGTCGCCGGTAGGTTCGTCGGCAAGCAGGAGTTTAGGACCGGTGACAAGAGCGCGGGCAAGCGAGACACGCTGCTGCTCGCCACCGGATAGTTCGCCCGAGCGGTGGTCGGCCCGTTCCGCAAGGCCGACCTCAGCCAGCCACGAACGTGCCAGCTCCAACGCGAGGTGACGACGGTCTCCGCGCGCGATTAGCGGCAAGGCAATATTTTCGAGGGCGGTAAACTCCGGTAGAAGATAGTGAAACTGCCAGACATAGCCGATCTCCCGATTACGGAAGTCAGCGGCCTGGCGGCGAGTAAATGCGCCGAGGAGATGATCGCCACACCATACCTCTCCGGACGTAGGCGTATCGAGGGCGGCCAGCAGATGCAGCAGAGAGCTTTTACCGCTGCCACTTTCGCCAACGATGGCCACCATTTCGCCTTCGCGAACGGTGAGGTCGAGCTCGCGAAAGATCTCGAGTTGTCCCCGGCCCGTGACGTAGGTCTTGCAGAGCCGGAGGGCTCGCAGAACAGGGGCAGCCTCGGAGAGGATAGGTAGTGGCTCCAAAGTACCGGCATTCTGGTACTGAATAGACGGTTCACTCACGGGAGATTTCGCATCATGCGACCAGATGACCCATCTTCTCGCGTTTCGTTTCAAGATACCGGGCGTTTTCATCAGACTCCGGTACCAGGGCCGAGATGCGCTCGACAACCGCAATTCCAGCCGATTCAAGCGCCTCGACCTTCTCCGGATTGTTGGTGATCAGGCGGACAGCCGAGAGGCCGAGTGACTGGAGCACGGCGGCGGGCAGCTCGTAAACGCGGCAATCCGCTTTGTAACCGAGTTCGAGGTTCGCCTCGATCGTGTCTCTACCCTTGTCCTGCAACTCGTAGGCGCGGAGTTTGGCCATGAGTCCGATACCACGCCCTTCCTGATTCTCGTATAGAAGAATGCCGGTCCCCGAGTCGGCGATCATCGCAAGTGCGAGCTCCAGTTGCTGACGGCAATCGCAGCGTAATGAGTGAAAGACATCCCCGGTAAGACACTGCGAATGAATGCGCACAATGGGGGGCGCGGCGTGGATGTCGCCCAGTACGAGAGCGACCGCTGACTCCGTGCGTGTGGCTGGCGCGGGCAGATTATCATTACAGGGTTCGGGATCGGTAATGACGCTTTCGAAGCCGAGGATGCGAAAGTGTGCCCAACGGGTAGGAAAATCAGCGTCGGCGACTTTGCGGAAACTTGCGAACGGCATAGGTGTGATTATACGGTTGCCGCGCGATTCGCTTTGACGAGGCCGAAGCTAGGATTAGAGTAGTGGTGTGACGCAGGCCGACCCCAAGCTAATCCTGATTACGTTGCTGGTGGAGCTAGGCGTGGCGGCAGCGGTGTCGACCTCGCTGGGCCGCTCAAACACTTTCAAAAATGCGCTGCTGGCGACACATCGGACGGCACGGCAGACCTTCGGCTTGGTGGCCATGCTCTGCATACCGCTGACACTCGGCGTCTGGATCCGGGTGACGGTGCCTAACTTCCTCGCCGCGGACATCTCGTTTGAAGCCACGATGCTGCTGGGAGTCCTGATCGGTCCGTTGGCAGCTATTGGGGGAGGCGCCGCTCTCGCACTGCCGGCGGTGCTTCATGGTGAATACTGGGCGTTGCCCGTGAATCTGCTTGTCGCCTTGGCAGCGGGAGCCTTCGGGCGTTTCGCGGGACGCGAAGATGTCTGGACTTTTTCGCCGATGATCGACCTCAGCATCTATCGCTGGGTGACGCGCAACCTGCGCCACCCGCGGCTTGATCGCCAGATTCTTCTTCTTCTTCTGATTACAGCAATGCAATTCTGTACGAGTATGCTGTCACAGCTTTACCCGCGCCATCTTTTTGAACTCCACTCAAACATCTGGTGGTTGGAATTGCTGATTTGCGCGGCAGCCCCGATTGTCGTTGGTATTCCGTTAAAGGTGTGGAACGCCATTCGCACGGAACGTAAGTTGGAAGAGCAGGGCAGACTGCTGATGGAGGCGCGGCTCGATGCTCTCCAGCGTCAGATCAACCCGCACTTCCTCTTCAACACGCTCAATTCCATTACATCGCTAGTCCGCTCCCAACCGGAGTTGGCTCGCGAGATGATTGTCAAGCTCGCCAGCATCTTGCGAATGCTGTTGAAAGAGCGTGAGGCCTTCGTTCCACTGCGTGAAGAGCTGGAGTTCACCGACGATTACCTGGGGATCGAGGTAGTGCGTTTCGGAGAAAAGCTGCGCGTTATCAAAGAGATAGCTGACGAGACGCTCGAAATCGTCGTGCCCAGTATGCTGCTGCAGCCGCTTATCGAAAACAGCATCAAGCATGGCCTGGAGCCTCGCATCGACGGTGGCACCGTGACACTCCGCAGCCGACTTGTCGATGATCGTCTGCTTGTAGAGGTGGAGGACGATGGGGTCGGCATGATGCTCGAACGGGATCACCCTACGCCATCCGTCGGTAGGATGCACCCTGGCACGGGCGTCGGAATGAAGAACGTCCGTGAACGGATGCAAGTGCTCTACGGCGCGGGCGCGTCGGTCGACGTCATCAGCCGACCAGGACGGGGCACCAAGGTGACGCTCTTAATGCCTGTGCTGGAGCATGGAATGCCGAACTGGAGCGAGGTGAGCTCGGAGGCCATCGGAGCCGCGAACCACCTGCTGGAAAGCGCGGTACGGGCGGTCACGCGGAGCTAGCGCCAGCCACGATATGTCAGCTATTCGCAATGGGTTTGATACAGAATAAGAACCCGTATCAATGAGCGTCTTTCCCGCACATCAAGACGCGTCCTGGCGGTCCAGCACATGTCTGTAGAACTCCTCATAAAGTGGAATGATGCGGGTGGTGCAGAACCGGTCCTGCGCGGTGCGGCGGGCGTCCGCGGCCATGCGGGCGAGGCGTTCGGGGTCTTTTAGGAGATCGACGGCGGCGAAGGCCATCGCGTCCGTGTCGCCGACAGGGAAGAGGCGGCCGGTTTCTTGGTCGTCTATCAGCTCCGGCACGCCGCCGACGCGGGTAGCGATCGCCGGAACACCGCAGGCCATGGCTTCCAACGCGGCCAGACCGAAGGACTCCATCTCGGAGGGCATGAGCATGAGGTCGGCGAGGGGGAGCAGTTCATGGACGTTCTCCTGCTTGCCAAGAAAATGGACGCGGTCGCGGACGCCGAGCGAATGGGCTAGATACTCCGCGGCGGAGCGGTCAGGTCCATCACCGATCAGCAGCAAGCGGGCCGGTATGACCTTACTCACCTGAGCAAATACGCTGACGACATCCAGGATGCGCTTGACGGGGCGAAAGTTCGAAAGGTGGCATAGCAGCTTTTCACCTGGTCCGGCATAGAGGGGACGCATGGCGGCAACTTTTTTAGGATCGTGCTGGTAGAGATCGCAATTGACGAAGTTGCGTATAACTTCGATCCTGGAGGTGATCCCGAAGGCCTCGCGAGTGCGGTCGCGCAGATAGCTGGAGATCGCGGTGACGCCGTCCGACTGCTCAATGCCGAACTTCGTGATGGGAAGGTACGAGCGGTCCAGTCCGACCAGGGTAATATCCGTTCCATGGAGTGTTGTGATGAAAGGCAGCGTTTTACCTCGTGCCGCAAGCATCTGCCGGGCAAGCAGCGCGCAGACCGAATGCGGAATGGCGTAGTGCACATGAAGCAGGTCAAGCTCGTACAGCTCGGCCACTTCCGCCATGCGGGTCGCAAGAGCGAGATCGTAGGGAGGGTACTCGAAGAGCGGGTAAGTCGAGACCGAGACCTCATGGAAATGGATGTTGGACTCTCGCCCGGTCAAGCGAAACGGCGGCGCGGAGGTGATGAAATGGATGTCGTGGCCGCGCGCGGCAAGCTCGATGCCTAGCTCGGTGGCGACAACTCCGGAGCCGCCGTAAGTGGGATAGCAGGTGATGCCGATCTTCATAAAGGCTTGCTTCTCCAGGGCCTGACACACTGCGCTACGGCTTAAGGTTCCCATAGTGGATGAGTTCGGGAGGTTGCGGGAGCGATAAGATTTTCGGCATCACGGAGAGCAGGACCTGGCGCTCGACCTCACGATGCTGACGCAGACGGGTGGGGATGCGATCGAGGTCCGAATCCAAATACCCAGGGTGACAGACGAGTTCATACGACGAATTGTTCGGCAGTGCGCTCAGAAGTTCGTGAAGCGTCGTCTCGTTAAGGCTGCCAGTAGCGGCGATGCCCAGAGTTCCTTGCGTCGTGAGCTTTTTGGCCATGAGCCGTTTAAACGCTGGACGAAAGGAATTGAGAACAGTCAGTTGTGTACGCCGCTTCCAGTCGCCGCGCGAGAGTCTGAGTGCGAACAAAGGTTCAAAGGGATAGCGGATAAAGTTGATGGAGGTTTCCAGGGCGACACGGAGTAGGGGACGAGCGACTTGGGGAAAGATGTGCGTGTGCTTATGCGTATCGAGATGCGTGATGCCGATGCCGGCATTCCTTAGTTTTTGTACTTGTGCGATCGCCTCGCCCACGATCTGGTCTTCGTCAACCTTGCCAAGTAGTAGGTCGCTTACGAAATGCGTCAAGGAGGTTCGAAAGCTTTTGCCATCTGAACCAAGCAGCGTAGAGATTTTATGAGGTGGCGACACCGGGGTTCCATCCACCAGAACTATATGGCAGCCGACACCCAAAGATGGAAGCTCTCTCGCGATGGCTACGGCATGGTCGAATGCAGAGCCGGTAGCCATCAAGGTCGCAGAGGAAAGCACCCCGGCTTCGTGCAGTTCTTTGATGGCCCGGTTGATCCCACGGGTTAGGCCGAAGTCGTCTGCATTGACGATAAGACGAGCAGACATATCCTACTGACCTAATGAAAGAATGGTGGGCAGAGAGGGATTCGAACCCCCGACATCCTCGGTGTAAGCGAGGCGCTCTAACCAGCTGAGCTATCCGCCCGTTCTTTACGAACTGCCTTCAGTGTATGGCAGCGGAGCGGCCCGCGCAATGCGCCCAGATTCGTTTGAAGTCAATGACTTGATAATCTTATAGAGCAACTCCGGTCCGGGTGCGCGAATAGAGTCTCCGGGTTGAAAGCCGCCGCGCATCCAGGCGAATAAAAACACAAGCGGAATCCAACCGCGTCCTTCCTGCGCCAACTGTGCGCCGGCGCGAAAAAGAACCTTCGATAATTTGAGCGGAACCGGTAAACCGGCCACGGGATAGTCGGCGGGCGCGTCACAGAACTCCGCGGGGGATGTGACCAGGTACTCGCGGCAGATCAATGGACGAATAGGGTAGATGCCGCAGGACTCATCGATCAGAAAGGGGCACGGGATCTTCTGGGCCATGTAGTCGACAGCGAGTTGCTGCTCGTCTCCTTCTTGATTCGTGGGATTCATGCGTGCCAGCATACCGCTCTGGCTCAAAGCCATTAAAGCCGCCCGAAAGCGAGCCTCCAGTGCGGCTTGCTCGTCCGGCGGAAGCGAATGTATCCAGTCGGCCAGCGCCTCCGCTTCAAATAGGCTGAGCGGCACAAGCTGACGGCAGCACGCACCACAGCCAGCCCGGCATGAGATGGAGTAACCTGCGCCTTCTACATTCTTAATAGCGCTGCCGATAATGTTGCTGCTTAACGTCTGCAAAACTGGCAGAAGCTGGGTGAGCGTGATCTCATCGCCCGGTACGGACAAGGAAGCATCAAGCCGTCCATTGCCTACCGCAAGAGAAAAGTCAACCTGTACGGTCGATTGAACAGTAACTTTCATGATGAGCAGAAGTATAAGGCAACCAAGGTCTAGCTTTTAGTGTTCCTCCGATTGACCTGTACCGCGGGGAAACGTATGATAAGCGAGTTGACCACGTGAGCGTAATATCCTCCGTGAATACCGGCATGATCGTGCAGTCTTTCGATCGCTGGGGACGTAGCTCAGTTGGTTAGAGCGCTGCCCTGTCACGGCAGAGGTCGCGGGTTCGAGCCCCGTCGTCCCCGCCATACACTTTGTATGGGATCCCGCAACAACATAGACCATCGAAGTGTGCGCGGTTATATTGTGGTGTGCTTTAGAGAATGGTGAGAGCGCTGGGGTTCGAACCCAGGACCAACGCCTTAAAAGGGCGATGCTCTACCGACTGAGCTACGCTCTCAAACCATCCTCAGATTACCACGTCAGGGCAGACGGCAGACCTGTACGGCTCCGTTCTGGAAGGGGCAATCGAAGCCAGTTTTTGCCTCGCGTTGAAGAACTACCCAAGTCACGTTGAGCGGGCGCAAGGCGGCCTCGCGTTCGGCGTCCGTGTGCTCGCTTAGGTGCGCCTGGGCTTGCCGGCCTATGGTCCACGCTGTAGTGAGCGCGGGCGTGATTGACGCCTCGCCTCCATCTTTAGAGTAGTCGGGCAGCGCGCTGCGTTCGGCGAGGGCGCGAAAGCACTGCGCATCTTCACCAGGTATGGAGATATAGCGCGAATCGAGCGCAAAGAGTGCATCGACTGGGGTGTTGGGGCTGACCCAGATGAAGGCTTGCTCCCATGCGTTACGGGGTGCAAAGCCCGGCCATTCAATATAGCTTGAAGCAGGGTATGTGGAGCGCTGGACGGCAAAGAACGTGGCCCCGACAAATGCGGCCGTGACAAACCATCGCCAGGCGTTTGTTCTTAGAACATACTCTCCCAACCAGCCTCCAAGCGTCAGAATCATCACAACATAGACCAACTGGAACATACGCAACGGCTGAAGACGGGCAACGAGGTGCGTGGAGTAGCGCGCATGAGCAAAGAACAAAACGATCACCAGAGCCGTCGTCCCGGCGGCACCAGCCATGAGAGACAGCCGCGATCCGATATGCTTAGCTCTCATCACCGTGCAAAGAATTGTCAAAGGAGCGACCAGCCCGATAACCTCATACCACTGCCAGCGCGAAAGAAACCAGTAGTAACGGGAGAGAGCTATCGGCAGGTAGGCGGCAGGTTCTGGCGCGGCCGTCAGCTGGAGCACACCAGCGATCCCAATCGCTCCCAGGCATAGAGAAACGCTGCCCCATCGTCGAATGCCGACACGCGAAGAGAGCAAGCAGGCAAGCAATACGGCCGCGCCCAAGCCATACCCTCCCATGAGCGGATGCATCAGCACGGCGATCAGCAGAGACGCGACCACAATAGCAATCCATTGGAGTCTCCGACGCCTGCTCGCTGTCCGCCGGCATCCAAGCACTCCAGCCAGCGCAAACAGGGTACAGGGAAACGAGATACTTCGTGCCGTGACATAAGGGTCCATCAGGATCAGCGATGTCCCCGCAATCGGAACCGTTAGGCAGAGCGCCATGAGCAGAACCGCACCGGCGCGGGCCGAGCGGCTTGCATAGCAGCGGCAGGCTATGAGCCAAGAAGCAAAAAGGCTTATCCAGATACTTGCAAGATGAATCGTCACCAAAACGGCTGGGAGACTTAGGTGTGAGCCTCGCACCAGCATGGCCATGGCTGGTGCAAAGAGGGAGTATCGCAGATGGGCTTCGACAAAAGGTGCACTAGCTGCATAAAGTTCCGGACGAAGCAGCCGTTTGATTCCCGCGATGTAAAGGCCGCCATCCTCGCTGTAGGGATGGTAGCCGTGGATCGCGAAAGCGAGGGCCGTAAGCGCCGTGACGATGGCAAGCGCGAAGGATCGGTCGTAACCTGGCCGAGGCCGCGACGAACGACCGAGATCATCGAGATTGAAGATAGACGCTTTCCCCGTCTCAGCATACGTCACGACGATACAATCGACCTATGTCTTCGTATCGAGCGCAACTGAATACGGCAGAGCCCTCCACGGGAGAACCGGATCGATGAGCAATGTAACCGATCGGGCAGCGATTAGTTCCGTGGCTCCGTCAGCACCTGCAAAGCAGCGTAATCTGCTAAAAACCGTTCCCGGCCTGCTCATCAGTGTGTTCTTCCTCTGGTATACCTTCAAAGGAATATCTTTCGCGCAGATCTTGGCGGTGCGCTTCGTGCGACCGTCATGGTTAGTGGGTGTGCTCACCTTTACCCTGGCAAGTTACACGTTGCGTTGCATTCGCTGGACGCGCATGATGCTGCCGACAGGCGCGAGATTCGGCGTTTGCGCGCGCGTGCTGATGACTTCGCTCGCCGCGAACAATATCCTGCCGCTCCGCATAGGCGATATCATGCGTGTTTTCACCTATGCGGGTGATCTTGGCGCTTCGCCCTCGGTCATCCTCAGCACGGTGATCCTTGAGAAGCTGCTCGACATCTTCATCCTGGTGCTCCTTTTTGTTTCGACCATGGGTGCCGGCGTCAGCCTGCACTTTCGGCAGCTTGCCGAAATTACGCTTGGCATCTCGCTCGCAGGTCTCCTTACATTGATCTTCGGCGCTGGGCTGCTGATAATCCCGCTGCGCAATCTTTTTGCTAGGCTGCCGCAGAAGCCTATTGTCGCTAAACTCGACCACTGGGTCTTTCTCGCGCTCGACTGCATTCGCCAGATCGGCATCTTCGGTTCGCTACAGCTTCTGGCGTACTCGGCCATCATCTGGTTTTGCGAAGGCATGATCTTCGTCTCGGCCGCAAAGCTGCTTGGGTTGGTGACCGATGCGATCGGTCCATGGCAGGCTGTCTCCGCGACCAACCTCTCGTATCTCATACCAAGCTCGCCCGGCGCAATCGGCACCTTTGAGATGGCCGCGAAAGCATCGCTTGTGAGCCATGGCGCGGCCGAGGGGCCGGCCGCGATGTTCGGCTTGGTGCTCCACGCCTGGCTCTTACTCTCGGTCACCGGCGCGGGCGGCGTTATCTTCCTGCTTCATCGCTTCAAAATTCATAACCATAAGCCGCTATTCTCCGAGATCGAGACACTGCCCGTCGAGATGCCCTAGCCACAACGAGGTTCGCACCATGTACCGCACTATTCAGCAGAGCCTTGTCTTCAGGATGGAGGCTATTCTCCAGGCAAAATACGGCGTAACTTTGCCGCAGCTAGCGGTCGAGCAGCCGCCCAACATCGCTCTCGGCGAAGTGGCACTGCCAGTCGCCTTTGAGCTTGCCAAGCGCCTCCGCAAAGCCCCACGGGTGATTGCGGCCGAGCTCGCCGCGGAGCTGACCGTCGCGCTGCCCGAAGGGGTTGCCAGCGTAGAGATCGCGGGTGCCGGCTACCTGAACTTTCATCTTGACCGGGCCGCCGCCGTCCGCCGCATTGCCGCCGATGAGCACGCGGAGATCGGCGGTCCGGGCTTCCGCCTGATTGAGCACACCAGCATTAACCCCAATAAAGCCGCGCATATCGGCCACCTTCGCAACGCTATTCTAGGCGACACCTTCCAGCGCCTCCTTCGCCCCGACAGCTACAAGCGTGGCTGGGAGGTCGGGGTTCAAAATTACATCGACAACACTGGCGTCCAAGTGGCGGATGTCGTTGTCGGCCTCGTTCATCTCGAAGACCGGACGCTCGACGGCACCCGCGAACTGCTGACCGAAATGATCGAGACCAACCAGCGCATCGACTTCTACTGCTGGGATTTGTATGCCCGTGTCTCGCAGTGGTACACCGCCGATCCTGAACAAGCTGCCGCTCGTAAGCAGCTTCGTCTTGACACGCTCCACGCGCTCGAAGCAGGCGGCAACGATACCTCCGCCATCGCCGATTTGATCTCCACCGCCGTCCTTTACCGCCATCTTCAGACCATGGAGCGCCTCGGCATCGAATATGACTTTCTTCCACGCGAGAGCGAGATCCTTACGCTGCATTTCTGGGACGCTGCACGGGCGCTGATGCTGGAAAAAGGCGTCTTGTACCTTGAGACCGCCGGTAAGAACAAAGGCTGCTACGTGATGAGCCGTGCCGGCTCCCCGCAGGCGATTGCGGCGGACTTCTCCGGTCTTTCCGGCCGGTCTGTCACGGATGAAGACGCAAAGGTCATTGTTCGTTCGAACGGCACCGTCACCTACGTCGGCAAGGATATCGCCTACCATCTTTGGAAGTTCGGTTTGCTCCCCGGCAAGGACTTCGGCTACAAGCCTTTCTACACCTACCCGCGTGAGGTCGACGCCCATCGCGTCTGCTGGATTTCGACGACGGACGGCGAGGAGGATCACCCCGTCTTCGGCAAGGCTGACGCTATCTATAATGTCATCGATTCCCGCCAGAACGACCCGCAGAGCAACGTCATCGAAGCTCTGCGTGGTATGGGCTACACCGACGCCGCCGATCGCTATACGCATTTCAGTTACGAGATGGTGGCGCTCACACCGCGTTGCGCCCTGGAACTTGGCTACGCGATCAACAAAGAAGATCAGGCGCGCGCATATATCGAAGTCAGCGGTCGCAAGGGCTTCGGCGTCAAGGCCGACGATTTGCTCGACCGCCTCATCGATGCGGCCAAAGTCGAAGTAGACGCCCGCCACCCCGAGCTCGATGGCCCAGAACGCCTCACCATCGCCACACAGATAGCCGTCGGCGCGCTTCGCTACTTCATGCTGCGTTTTACCCGCAACACTGTTATCGCATTTGACTTCAAGGACGCGCTCAGCTTCGAAGGCGAGACCGGGCCTTACGTACAATACGCCATCGTCCGCGCCGCCAACATCTTTCGTAAAGCCGGAACGACAGCGGCGGAGTCGCTTCAAACCATAGCTGCGCTCGACCTCGCGGCGCTCGACGACGACGGAGGCAGTTTATGGGAGACCTGGTTGCTCGCATCGCGCCTGACCCTCGTGATCGAGCAGGCGATTGCGACCGCCGAGCCAGCCCACCTCGCCAAATACGCTTTTCAACTCGCCCAGCAATTCAACAACTTCTACCATCGACATCATGTCCTCAATGAGTCCGATTCCGCCCGCCGCACTCTGCTGCTCGCTACCGCCGCCGTTGCGCATCGCGAGATGATCCGCGCACTCGGCTATCTCGGCATCGAAGCGCCGACGGTGATGTGACCCTACTCGCTGTCGGGAATGAAGCTCAAAGGCTTTTTCGCGCGGAGCTGTGCCGTCACCCAAAGCCGTGAAACCGCATCGAGCGTCGTGAACTCCAAACCCGCCATCTTCGTCTTCGCATCGTACCAGCGCACAATCGCCTGTCCTCGAAGCGTCAGGGCATTCAGGGGGAAATCGATGGCGAAGTCGATCCTGCTTTCGGGCACAACCTTCGGCAGATGCAGGTAGCATCCCCCGCGCCCAAGCGCAAATCTCCGTTCCTCTTTTGCTTTCCTAAGCGAATGCAGATCGACCGCAATCTCACGTTCAACCGGCACGGCGGGCGGCTCAGCCCAAAGCTCTTCACGCTGTCGCAGACTTCGCGCCAGCGTCGTGATCAGCAGGTTGCGCGGCAGTGGCTTTAAGAGCAGCGCCTCAACGCCCAGCGAGTAGAGCATGCGTGGACTTACCTCGCCAAAGCCGGAGACGAAGATCGTTGTCGGCACAGTCTGCTTCGCTTCAAACAGCTTCGTCACCAGTGTTACGCCATCCATCACCGGCATCCGGATGTCCGATACCAGTGCATCCACCTGTTCGGTGGCTAGTATCTTAAGCGCTTCATCGCCATCGGCCGCGCGCAGCACGGTCGCCCCTTCACGCTCCAGCCAGATGCCAAAGATCTCGAGCAGTTCCGGCTCATCGTCCACTACTAGAACTCTTGAGTCCGCAAGCGTCATGCGGCTACCTTTCCAGCGGCCAGTGCGACGCGCGGCAGCGTCAGCCGGAAACACGTAGGTTGATCGCCAGTCAGCAGAAGACTGCCACCGTGATCATGCGCGATGGCCTGCGACAGGCTCAGTCCGACGCTTACGCTAGCGTTCGACAGCCTGGAGGTCGCAAATGGCATAATCTTCTGTGTTTGGTGCTCCGAAGGCACACTGTCCCCGCCGTCGATCACGTCGACGGTTACCCGGCTGGCAGTTCCAGCTACCAGGATGCGCACCCATCGCCGCTCTTCCGATTGCCCACTAAGCGCGTCAAAGGCGCTGTTGAGCAGGTTCAGCAATATCTGCCCGATCTGTACCTCGCGGCAGTTGATCCAAAGTGCTTTCTCCGGTCTATCGACCATTATTGCGATGCCGTGTGCTGCATATCTCTGCTCTACCAAGTCCACGGCCTGTTCGACAATGATCGAAACTTCGGCGGTCTCCAGTGGATCGCTGCGGCCATCCCGCGCAAACATCCGCAACCCCGACAAGATTCGAATCGCCCGATCGGAGGTCTTCACAATACTCGTACACGCCCCCGCGACGGCGGCCGGATCGGGTGTATGGTCTTCCCGCATCATCTCCACTAGATCGCTCGCTCGCGCATGAATAATTCCCAGTGGATTGCTGATCTCATGCGCCAGCCCTCCCGCCATGTGCGCCAGCGCTTCGATGCGGCGCTCCCGCATCGCGCGTTCCTCATCAAGCTCGCGCTGCAATTTCTTCTGCTCGGAGATGTCGGTAAAAAAGATCGTTACGCCGCCGTTTATCCAAGGAGAAGCGCTCACCAGCGTCGAAAGATTCAGCGGCTCGTAAAAGGACTCGAATTGCTCCGCCTTCCGTGTCTCCATCACCTGTCGGAGCGTATCGACCGTCTCTGGCTTCTGCAACGGAAATGCCTCGAACATGGTCCGGCCAACTACGCTTCCATGAGCGCTCACCCGCTGCCGGGCGTTCTCGTTCAAATAAATGATCTTCCAATGCCGATCGCAGGCGATTACACAAGCGGTCATGCTCTCGATCATCGAGCTTAGCTGCCGGTTCACCTGGTCGAGATGCATCGCGGAAGGCAGCCCCTCGATCGCGGGTGCTAGGCGGGCAAGTATCAGCAACCCCGTGACCGAAAGCGCCGCTGTAAAGACCATCTTCATCGAGCCACTAAAACGAGCCGCAGCAGTCCATAACGCGACCAAGTCGAGGACACGAGCCAGACTACAGGCTACAAGAAAGCCGCAAAAGCTACACACCAGAATACGGTGGGGGATGTCGGGACGGCGGCGAAGTAAGCGCAACAGAACAAGAGAAATTAGCAGATACGCCAACACGATCAGAAAGTCTAAGCCCATATCGAACCACATGAGCCCCAACACCTTCGTATGTGAAGTTATTACCAAGTGCGCAATCATGCCGGGGTAAAGGGGAGATCCAAACTCGCTCATCGCCTTGTCCTCCCATGCTGTCGGCCGCTAACCATGGAAACCTTATCGGCAGCACTTTCAGTCCGCATACCCTCGTACCCATTCGACGACCGACCGGACGGTCACGCCGGAAGGTCCCCTCGCGATATAAGCCCGCTGCTCGTCGATCCAGGCGCATCCGGCAATGTCCAGGTGTATCCACGGCGTTTCACCCACGAACTCCTTAAGGAACATAGCGGCGGTAATGGCACCGGCCCAGCGGTGCGCGCCCGTGTTCATGATGTCGGCGATCTGGCTCTTAATCTGCTCTTTATAATCGTCGGTGCAGGGAAGCCGCCAAAATTTTTCGCCGCTCACCCGCTGTCCAGCCTGGAACCTCTCCCAAGCCGCTTCATCATTTGAGAACAGCCCCACATTGGTCTTACCCAGCGCCACCACGCACGCGCCCGTCAACGTGGCCGCGTCGATAAGGTGTGTGCAGCCAAGCGTCTTTGCGTAGTGCAGCCCATCGGCGAGCACCAGCCGCCCCTCGGCGTCGGTATTGATAATTTCAATCGTCGTGCCGGACATCGCGGTCAGCACGTCGCCCGGCTTGAACGCCTTGCCGTCCGGCATATTTTCCGCCGAGCAGACGACGCCAATCACCTTCACGGCCGGCTTCAACTGCGCGATCGCCCGCATTACTCCGATCATCGCCGCCGCTCCGGCCATGTCGTACTTCATCTTCTCCATGCCGTCGCCCGGTTTCAGTGAGATGCCGCCCGTATCGAACGTGATCCCCTTGCCAACCAGGCCCAGCACCGGCCCGTCCTGCTTTGAATCGCCCTCCGGCTCGTAGGTCATCACGATCAGCGCGGGCGGCTCGGCCGAGCCCTGCGAGACGGCCCAGAACGCGTTCATCTTCAGTTCGTGCAGCTTTTCGGTCGAGTGCACCTCGCAGCGCAGCCCTACCTCCACGCACATCGCCGCCGCGCGCGCGCCCAGCTCCGTCGGTGTCAGCACATTGCCCGGCTCATTTACCAGGGAGCGGGCAAAGTTTTGCGCCCTGGCGATCACCAGCCCCTCCTCGAAACCAACCGTCATCTCCGCCGCGCTCGCTTTATCGGACCCATTGGCAAGCACCACAAGCGTATGTACGCTCTTGTCCTCGCGGTCGCTGCGGTACGTATCGTAATCCGGGTCGGCGAGCTCCGCTCCTTCGACCAGCGCGCGCGCCATCAAGCCGCATGGCAAATCCTCAAGGTGCTCGTCCGAGAGCGCATGGTCTTCCGGAAAGGCAAACGCCAGTTCACGAAAACCGCGCGGCTTGGCGGCACGAATCGCCGTGCCCGCGCCCTTGCGGATTTCATCAATGGAAAGTGACTTGGCCTTACCGAGGCCCACCAGCATCAGCCGCTCGGCGCGCAACCCCGCCGGGGCATGCAGAAGCAGAATCTCACCGGCACCAGCCTTAAACTCTCCCGCCGCCAATACTTTCTCCGCCGCGCGCGTCACCGCGTCCGACGTCGTCAGCAGGGCAGGCAACGCCGGCGATTCCTTGCTGGACGGTTTACCGATCGAAGCGTCGACGGCGAAGACCACGAGCACAGGCGTAGCAAAACCTGTCGCGTCCTGAAAGAGAAGTTTGGTATTCATCGTGTCTATCCTATTCTTAATGAGTCGTGCAGCTGTACCGTATCCCCGTAAACGGCGTTCGAGGTTCCTTATAGGGGATTAGAAAACCTTAACGCCGTTGGCTGCGCGCAATCGCCGACTTGGCTTCCTTGTCCGCCTCGCGCTTGCGTTCAGTCTCGCGCTTGTCCCAATCCTGCTTGCCTTTTGCTAGTGCCAACTCACACTTTACCCGGCCGTTCCGAAAGTAGAGCCGCACCGGAATCAGCGTGAATCCTTTCTGCTTCGTCATGCCCTCCAGCCGGCGCACCTCCGCCCGGTGCAGCAGCAGCTTCCGTGTGCGTAAGGAGTCATGATTCATCGCGTTCCCGTGCGAAAACGGTCCAATATGCGCGTTCAGTAAGAAAGCCTCGCCATCCTTCAGCAAACCGTAAGCGTCTTTCAGGTTCGCCTTACCCTCGCGTATGCTCTTTACCTCGGTGCCGCGCAGGGCGACACCCGCTTCGAAACGGTCCGAGAGAAAGTAGTTGAAGCTCGCGGAGCGATTGAAGGCGGCATCACGGTGCCCGGCCGCTACCGGATCGCGGTCCTTCTCCTTCACCACTGCCTTAGGCTGGTGAGCGACCGTCGGGTTCGAAAGGGAACGTGGCATGTGTATCCAGTTTAACACTCCGTAAATGGAACTCACGCCTCGGCAAGGCTGGCGTCTAACCCCTGAGTTCCCCCGAACTCATACGACGAAAGCAAGATTGGCGCGTGACACGAATGGTATACTCACCCGAGTTTGGGATGCGTCCGAAGGCCCATTCCTTCGGCCCGGTCATGGGTCAATCCCTCACTCCGCTTGACGTAAAGGACGCGAACAGAATCGGCATGAGTTGTGGGTTTTTTAGAGTGCAAAAGATCGTTTACCGTTTGACCTTGCTTCTGTTTGTAGCGGGGCTTTATTCCTTCACCGCGAGGGCACAATCCGCCGGCACCTGGAATAAGCGCGGACAGCAAGCCGAAACGCGCGAAGACTACGACGCCGCCTACGAAGACTACCGGCAGGCTCATCTGAAGGCTCCCGCCGATCTCCGCTATAAAGAGCGGCTCGAGCGCATCCGTTTTCAGGCCGCCGCCGTTCATGTCGACCGCGGCCGGGTTCTTCGCCAGAGCGGCGACCTTCAGGGAGCGCTCACCGAGTTCGCCCGCGCCTTGATGATCGATCCCGGCGATCAGGCCGCCCAGCAAGAGATCGACATCGCCCAGCGTCAGCAGGCCGCGCCGCCCGTCTCCCCGCAAGCCGCCGAACAGTCGCGCCGTACAAGCGACACGATGGACGCCATCGGCGGCATCTCCGGCATCGTTGAGTTGAAACCGATGTCAAACGACACGGTGACGCTGCACGCCGTGGAAGACACCAAGGTCATCTACCAGGCCATCGGAAAAGCTGTGGGACTGAATGTCCTTTTTGACCCGGACTACAGCTCGAAGCGCATTCCTATCGATCTAGTCAACAGCAGCTACGCCGATGCGCTTCGCATCGTGGGTACGATCGCAGGGACTTTTTATAAAGTGGTGACCCCGAACACTATTTTCGTCGCCCAGAATAGCCGTCAGAAGCGCACCGACCTCGATGAAGTCGCCGTCCAGACCTTCTACCTCACCAACGCAAGCCAGCAGGCCGATGCGACCGAAGTCCTGACCGCCATCCGCAACCTTTTGGACCCCACCGTCAAGGTCTACCTCGTCCCATCGCAGAACGCCATCGTCATGCGCGCCACGCCCGACCAGCTGCTTCTCGCGCAGAAGCTGATGAACGACCTCGACCGCGCCAAGCCCGAGGTGGTCGTCGACGTCGCGGTCTTGCAGGTCAATCGCGATAAGGTACGCAATCTGGGCATTACGCTGCCGCAGTCCATCGGTTTGACGCCGCAGGTGGCCAACTCCACCGCGGCTTCTTCAACCCCTAGCACCGGCAATGGAGTAACACCGAACACCTCCACGAACTTGACGCTCAACAACCTCGCACACCTCAACTCAAACAATTTCGGCGTCACCATCTCCGGCGGCACACTGAACGCGCTCCTCACCGACTCCGATACGCGTGTCCTGCAAAACCCCAAGGTACGCGCGACCGATGGCCAGCGGGCAACGCTCAAGATCGGTTCGCGTATTCCAATCGCCACCGGATCGTATAACGCGGGCGTGTCGACAGGCGTGGCGAGTATCGGTGTCCAGACGCAATTTACTTATCTCGACATCGGCGTAAATATCGATATGACCCCGGTGGTTCACTATGATCGCGAGGTCTCCCTCAAGCTGAAGATAGAAATCTCATCGCAAAGCAATACGGTCAGCATCTCCGGCGTCAACGAGCCGGTCATCGCCCAGGACGTAGTCGAACAGACGATTCAACTGAAAGAAGGCGAACCCAGTATCCTCGCCGGTTTGCTTGAAAAAGACGACCTGCGCAGTTTGAACGGCACTCCAGGGCTAGCGGAACTTCCGCTGCTCCGCTATATCTTCGGATCGCAAAACCATGAAATACGGCAAAATGAGATCGTCTTTGTACTGATTCCGCATATCGTCCGCGAATCGGTCCTCACTCGCCTGAACACCCGCGCCATCGATACGGGCACCGGGACCACGGTCGAGTTGCGGCGCGACCCCAACCAGCGCAACGATACCGACTTCTATGTTGAACCAATTCCTGTTCCGCGCTCTTCCACGCCGTCTACCGCCGCCAATGCCGCCTCCTCAATGGTGACGCAGATGCAGCGCGACGCGACGCGGCCTGCTACGCCGCCCACCATGCCTTCCGAGGCTGCTTCCGTGACGCCCTCTCCTGCTCGCGCCGCGTCCGCCGCTCCTTCCGCCGCCACTACGCCGGTTGCGCTCAGCATGGCTCCGCCCACCGCCGCGCAGGCTGTCGGCTCTACCTTCCAGGTGCCTGTCATGCTCGCCAACGGCCATGACATCTACGCGGTGCCGCTCCAGGTACAGTTCGACAGCAAACTGCTCGATCTAGTTAATGTGGACGCCGGAGACTTCCTCGGCAAGGATGGGCAGGCCGTGGCCATCGTCCATCGCGACGAGGGCAACGGCTTGGTCACCATCTCCACCTCGCGCCCGCCGGGAGCGTCTGGAATTGATGGGCAGGGGACTGTCTGTAGCCTCACCTTCAAGGCCAGGGCCGCGGGCGACTCCACCCTGACCATGGTACGGGTGGGCGCAAAGAACAGCGCGCAGGCGAATCTGCCCGCCGTCGGCTCTCAGGCCGTGGTGCATGTGAAGTGAGGTCGGACGGCGGAGCCACACGGCGCGAAGCCCGACTGACGCGTGAAGCGGGACTGACCTTGGTGGAATTGATTATCACCATCGCAATCGTCGCCATCCTCGCCTCGGCCGCCTTACCTATCGCTCGTTTTGAGGTGAAGCGCGAGAAAGAGCGTGTCCTCCGCCGCGATCTCTGGGAGGTACGCGACGCCATCGACCGCTACAAAGACGCCGCCGACAAGGGAGCCTTCCAGACCAAGGCCGACAGTTTCGGTTATCCGCCCGATCTCGAAACGCTCGTCAATGGAGTCACCGTGCAGGACAAGAAGGTCAAGTTTCTCCGCAAGATTCCTGTCGATCCGCTGACGGACGCAGCCGACTGGGGTCTACGTTCAAATCAGGACGATGCCGACGCCGACACCTGGGGCGGCCAGAACGTCTTCGATCTCCATAGCAAGAGCACCGGCACCGCGCTTGACGGGACAAAGTACGCCACATGGTGAATGTCTTTCCAATACGCAATCGTACCCGTGACGAGCAGGGCTTTACGCTGCTCGAGCTGATGATCGTCATGATTATTATCGGCATCCTTGCCGCCGTCGCCGTGCCCGCCTATCTTCAGTCCGTGCGTAAGGCCAAGGAGGCCGTCCTCAAGGAAGACCTCCAAGCCATGCGTAAGGCCATCGATTCTTACACCATCGACAAAGCGAAAGCTCCGCAGGCGCTGCAGGATTTGGTCGACTCCGGCTACCTGAAAGCCATGCCTAAAGACCCGATCACTAATCGCACCGACAGCTGGGTTCCCGGGCAGGAAGACATCCTCAACAGCCTCGATCAAACCCAGTCCGGTATTGACGACGTGCACAGCGGCGCGCAGGAGACCTCCAGCGAAGGCACGGCGTATTCCACCTGGTGAACACGCCCTCGCCGGCGGCTCACGAAAAGGTGCATAATCCGTCTTAGACGATAGAGCTGCGCCACGCTCGCGGCAAGGCTCGATCAGGAGACAACCTATGCGCCCGTCTACCCGGACCCCCCTCTGCCTTGTTGCCGCCGTCATGATGACTGCGCTTGTGTCCGCGCAACAGCCGTCCACTACTCCCGTTCCCAGCACAACGCCATCCCCCGCGCCTAGTACCGCGCCAGCTCCCGCACAAGCTCCCGCTACGCCAAGTCCCGAAGGGCCACAGCCTACTACCGTTCCGCAGCCGCCCACGCCGCCAACTGCGGAAGACATGAAGGTTGCGCGGGACGCCGCAAGCAAAAAGAATGACTCGCTGCCGTCACCCGGCGAGGCCCTCAAGCCGAATATCAAGCCCGGCAGCGAGGATGATGTAAACGCGGTCGGCACTCGCAACATTGGCGGTCGCGGCATGTTGAACTGGTACTCGACCGATTGGGAGATACGTAATGGCAAGTCCTACTCCATGGAGATCGAGAAATCGGCTCACCTCGTCACCGATCCAGTTCTTGTGGAGTATGTAAACCGCGTCGGTCAAAATATCGTCAAGAACTCAGATTGCAAGGTTCCCTTCACCATCAAGATTATCGATTCCGACGAGATCAACGCCATGGCGCTTCCGGGAGGTTTCTTCTACGTCAACTCCGGTCTGATCCTTGCCGCCGATGAAGAGGCCGAGCTCGCGGGCGTCATGGCGCACGAGGTCGCTCACGTCTGCGCCCATCACGCCGCGCGACAGATGACCAAGATGAACTACGCGCAGATCGGCTCCATCCCGCTTATTATCTTTACCCAGGGTTCATGGACCGGCTACGGCATCTATGAGGCAACACAACTCGCCATTCCTCTCGGTTTTCTCAAGTTCTCGCGCATGGATGAGGCCGAGGCCGATTATCTCGGACTGCAATATATGTACAAGGCCGGTTACGATCCGCAAGCCTTCATTCAGTTTTTCGAGAAGATTGACGCCCTCGAGAAGCACAAGCCCGGCACCCTCTCGAAGGTCTTCGCCGACCATCCGCAGACGCCCGACCGCATCGACCGTTCCGAGGATGAGATTGCCACGATCATGCCGGCCAAGCCCGATTACATGGTTACTACCTCCGAGTTCGACGACGCCAAAACCCGGCTTGCCCGCATTGAAAACAAACGCAAGCTCAACGATGGCAAAGGCGGCAACAAGCCAACTCTCCGCCGCGTGGGTGCCAACGATCCGCAAGGCACCAACCCGAACTCCACCACCACCGACGACCGCCCCACGCTCGGCCGCCGTAACTAGTGTTCAGTGCGGACACTTGCAAGTCCTGTAATCGTTGAACAGATCACGTTGCGATTGTCCGCTTTGCATCCTGGAGCGATTCCCCTTTGGGGATCAATGTCAGTTCTCCAGATGCTCACTCACGTGGACGGTGCCTTCCGTATGGCCGTAGGCGAACTTTATGTCGACTCCGTTCGTCTACCGATGACGAAAATGGCGCGTTGGTACATCCTTTGCAGTGGAATTCCCTGGCCGCGAAACTATCCTACCGTCGCAGAACTCGACAAGGCTGGGAGTCCAAACGGGCCGGTAAACTTTGATCAGTGCCGAACTGGACTCATCGAACGTGTTCGCCGCTTTGGGCTACCGTTCGTAACCCTGATGCCCGAGCACCCAATGCTTGGACCCATGACCCGCTGGGAGTGGATGCGCTGGGGTTTCCTCCACATCGACCATCACCTTCGCCAGTTTGGACTTTGACACCTAGTAAAATTAGATTATGAATACGCAACGCACCGGCTATACCGACGACCATGCCAAGTCCGGCCTCGACTTCCAGTTTCCCTCGATTGATACCTGGCAAAATCAGTTCAAGGCCTACGAGATTCTTGTCGACGACCCCGAGTTCACCAGCGTCTGCCCCAAGACAAGCCTACCCGACTTTGGCCGTTTGACCATCCGTTACATGCCGCGCGAGAGCTGCATGGAGCTTAAATCCCTCAAGGAATATCTCTTCTGCTACCGTAATCTGGGCATCTTCCAGGAGAATATCGTCAATCAAGTGCTCGACGACGTGGTGAAGGCTTGTGATCCAGTTTGGGCGGTGGTTGTCGGCGATTTCCGGCCGCGAGGCGGTATCTCGACTATAGTCGAGGCCCGCTATCCTCGTCGCGAGACCGAGCGCTAGGCTACTGGCGGCTGACCTTATCCGCCCAGTGCACCGCCTCCATATAGATCCTGGATGTTGTCCGCTCGTCGATTCCCAGTTGTTGCTGGAGTCTCTCGCAGACGTCCCAATCGGCTTGCTGATAGCTGCGAATCAGCTCCAGCGCAACCCCAATCGTGCTCGGTTCTCCTTGCAGTGCCGCCTTCATGTCGTCATCGAGCGGCAAAGAGTCGATAATCTGCGACATCGGCAGCTTCAGGATGGCGTCAATCAGCGACAGCATACCTAATAGATAAAGCTTTGGTCCGGACTCTTGGAGTACGGGCGCAAGCGTTTCGCAAAAGCGTGCCCGCTCGATCGCAAGCGACACCAGCGTCTTTGAGGTGGTGCCCGCAAAAATACCAGCCAGCGTAATCGTGATCAGCTTACGGAACTCATCCGTGCCTACAATAATCAAAGCGCTTCGAATCGAAGTTACTTGCGAATTCAAACTATATAAAGCCGAGTTGACCAGCCGCAGCACGCGATAGCAGAGCGCCGTATCCTTCATCACCAGCGACTCGACCGCTTGTAGATTGATGAACTCTTCGCTCAACACCGCCATCAATCGCAGACAGATCAAATGATTGTTCGGGATAACCGTATGCGACACAAGCGACGGCCGCGAAAAAAAATACCCTTGAAAGAGCTTGCAACCCTCCTTGACGGCAATCTTCATCTCATCGCCGGTTTCAATCTTTTCGGCGAGCATGATGGAGTTCCAGGGTGCTGCCATCGCATAGATCTCGCGTCGCGCCCGCTCATCCGAGGCGCGAAAGTCCACCTTGATATAGTCCGCATAGGGCAGAAACGGCAGCTTCGACCTGTCCGGCGAAAAGTCGTCCAGCGCAAACTTATACCCGCGTTTCCGCAGCACACGACAGCTCTCTAGGACCTCCGCGTCCGGTTCAACCGTCTCCAGAATCTCCAGCACCGTGTTTTTAGGCGGCAGCAACGTCACCAGGCCCGCCAGTAGCGTCTCCCGTGTGCAATTGACGAAGCCCTTTCCCTCGTCCGGCTCCGGCATCAGCAATAGATAATTGTCGATCACCTGCTGCGTAGCCGTCTCCGGATCGCCGGAAAACGCATCTGTCACGCCATCCCGGTAGAGCAACTCGTATCCGTATAAATGCAGGTTCGCCTCAAGAATAGGCTGACGTCCCAGAAAACGTGTAGGTAACGGATAAGGCTTCGCGTATCCCCCTCCCGCCAGTTCCGCCGCCGAAGCAAGGACCGAGTTTTCAGGTTCAGCAACGACTTTCGACTTGCTGGGAGACGTGCCGATCATAGAATCCTTGGAAGCGAAGCCGTTTGAACTGAAAGCCGGCGAGCGGCTCTTTTAGGATCATCGGCCCGGCGTTCCAAACCTTCAACCAGCCTGTACCCGCCATGCGCCATTGCACCTGCTATTCTCCTACCCAGATGCGTTCAGAAACGGAAATTTCATCGCGACCGCCGGCTGCCTCGATCGCAGGCGCAACGACCGCGCTGGTCCTCCTCACCGCGCTCAACCTGGTCAATTATTTAGACCGCTACATCCTGCCTGGGGTGCAGGAGATGGTCAAGCACGAGTTCCGCGCTTCCGACGAGCGCATCGGCGCGCTCACCTTCTGGTTCATGGTCGCCTACGTCCTCGCATCACCCTTTACCGGATGGATCGGTGATCGGCTGCCTCGCAAGCCGCTGATCGTAGGCGCTGCCTTGTTCTGTAGCGGCATCAACTTCTTTACCGCCACCGTTCATACCTTCGGCGCGCTCATGCTCCGCCATGCCGCACTGGGCCTGGGCGAAGCCTGCTTCGGCATCTTCGGTCCCGCGTTGCTCGCGGACTTCTACCCCGAATCTCAGCGCAACCGCGTCCTCACCATCTTCAATGTAGCCCTGCCCTTCGGTGCCGCGCTCGGTTTCCTCATAGGCGGCACGGTCGGCGGAAAATATGGCTGGAGGAAGCCCTTTTACGTCTCGGCGGTTCCCGGCGTACTCGTCGCGTTTCTTATTCTGTTCCTTATGCGCGAGCCAGCCCGTGGCGCAAGCGAGCACCTCAAGCCCAAGGCAGACCGCGACACCGTTTTCAGTCTCTTACACAACCGGGGATACCTCTTTGCCGTCCTTGGCCTTGCCATGGTCACCTTCTCGCTTGGAGGCATCTCCTGGTGGATGCCGTCGTTTCTCCAGCGTGCGGACGGATTCTCTCCAGGTAAAGCCGGCTTCGTCATGGGTGCGATCACCGTCGTCACCGGTGTCCTCGGGACAATTCTGGGCGGCATCCTGGCCCAGCGCTGGTCCCGCACCAACCATCGAGCCCTCTATCTTGTCCCCGCCTGGAGCGCCCTGCTCACCATTCCTCCCGCGCTCGTCTGTTTCTTTGGGCCGCCACGCTTCATCCTGCCGATGCTTGCTTTGGCCCTCTTCACGGTCTTTCTCGGCAGTGGCCCACTCAACGCCGCCACCGTCAACTCCGTAGGCTCCGGCGTCCGCGCCACCGCTCTCGCTGGACAGCTCTTCTTCATCCATGTCCTCGGTGACGCGCCTTCGCCCCGCATCATCGGCTGGGTGAGCGATCGCAGTAGCCTGCATCTTGGCCTCGGCATCACTCTCATCGCGTTCGCCGTCGCGGCAGCCTTCCTCTTTACCGGTTCGCGCTACGCTCCTCCTTTGCGAGCAGACGCGTGATCCATCCCGTTCTCCAACTCACCGCCTGGTTCGTCGCGATGAGCTGGCTTTATAAAATAACCGAAGCCATCATGGGGCTGCCCAGGATACCCAATCTACTCGACACCCGCTTCGACCGGCAGCCCGAAGGCGCGCCCACCCTTACCGTCATCGTTCCCGGGCGCAATGAAGAGCGCGATATTGCCGCCTGCCTTGTATCTCTCCTCAACCAGGACTACCCCCACCTCAAAATCATCGCCATCGACGACCGCTCCACGGACACAACCGGCAACCTTATCGAAGCCCTGGCCGCCTCGCACCCCAATCAGTTGCAAAGTATCCAAATTCGCGAACTCCCTCCGAACTGGCTCGGCAAGACCCATGCCATGGCCATCGCCGCCGCTCCCTGCAACTCCGACTGGCTCCTCTTTACCGACGCCGACGTGCTCTTTCAGCCGCATAGCCTTCGCCGCTCCCTTGCCTACGCCGTTGCAAGCGGAGCCGATCATCTTGTCACCGTACCCACTCCCATCATTCACCGTTGGGACGAGGGCGCGGTCCTCGGCTTCTTCCAAATCTTCGGTATGTGGGCCGCGCGCCCATGGAAGATCAGCAACCCCAACGCCTATCGCGACGCTATCGGTGTAGGGGCTTTCAACCTCGTTCGCCGCTCCGCTTATGAGAGCGTGGGTGGTTTTGAAGCTCTCCGCATGGAGATCGTCGAAGACATCGGCCTTGGGCGTCGCATCAAGGGAGCGGGATTTGCTCAACGCATCGCTTTCGCACCCGGCCTCGTCACGGTTCACTGGGCCTCGGGAGCGGTTGGCCTTGTGGGTGTCCTCACTAAAAACCTCTTTTCGGCCTTCCGCTTCCACATCTCGCTCGCCTTGGGAGCCTGCCTCTGGCTCATCGTCTTCTGCGCCGCTCCCGTGTTCGGGCTGCTACTTCCCCAAACCCGCATGCCCGCCCTCTTCACTCTGTCGGCAATCGCCATAAGCTATCGACTCTATGGCCGCATCTCCGGCATCTCTGCGTGGCTTGCCTTGCTCTCGCCCTTTGCCGCGTTGCTCTTTATCTACGCTCTGTTGCGCTCGATGGTCATAACCTTACGTCAGGGTGGCATCATCTGGCGCGGCACTTTCTATCCGCTCGCCACGCTCCGCCAGTACGCCGCGCCGCTGCCAGGCTTTAGGCGGCCAAAGTCGTAATCTAAGGCTGTGGCTCTCTTCTGCGATGTCGCTCTACCTGTCCCCCTCGATCAAGCCTTCACCTATTTCGTAAACGGCACGGTCCCCGTGGCCGGAGCGCGTGTTCTGGTTCCCTTCGGGGGTCAACGATTGATGGGCGTGGTCCTGCGCGTCCACAACGACCCGCCGCCCCCGGAGATCGAAGCCAAGCCCCTCCAGCAGGTGCTCGACGACGCTTCGCTCCTTCCCGAAGAACTCATGCGCCTTGCCGCTTGGATCGCCCAGTACTATGTCGCGCCTCTCGGCGAAGTTTTGCATGGAATGCTTCCTCTCGGAGCCGAAGTCAAGCGCCACGTCGTCTACCATATCGCCGAGCCTGGCCGCCGCGTCCTCTACGAAGGCGCTGCCAAGGGGAGCTCCCGTCGCTCGCGCCTCTCCCCCGAAGAGCAGAACCGTGAGTATGCCGTTCTCAACTATCTCGAATCTGGCGAGGCGGCAAAGGCGAGTACTCTGCGGTCGGCGGCGCAGGCCAACAAAGCCCTGCTCGAAGGCATGGTCCGCAAAAGATGGCTCACCCGAGAAGCTATTGCTGAAGAACGAGACGCCCGGCGGCTGGAGCGCATCGCCGTGCAGGTGGAGAGGCAAGAGGGAAGAGAGAAGGAGAAAGAGAGTACCGGGCCACGCCTTCCCAAGCTGAACGACAATCAACTTTTCTTAATGGCCGAGCTCTCCGCCGTTGGAGGCCGGATGCGCGTTCGCGATGTTCGCCGCCTTTCCGTACCCGCCTCCACGCTGAGCACTTTAATCCGACGTGGCCTCATTACCCTGGAAGACGCCCCCGAGACGTTCCACATGGGCGGCGTGGTTGGTGGCGAAGGCAAAAAGCTCGCTCACGAGCATACCCTCAATGAGGCTCAACTCGAAGCGCTTGGCACCATCGCCGCCGCCATGGTCAAGGGCGGGTTCCAGCCGCACCTCCTCCATGGCGTTACCGGCTCGGGAAAGACAGCCGTCTACTTTGCCGCCATGCGTCGTGCCCTCGACGCTGGCCGCACCGCGCTCCTCCTCGTTCCCGAGATTGGTCTCACCCCCGGCATGACCGGCCAGCTCGTCGGCGCATTCGGTGCGGACGTTGCTCTACTCCATTCGCAACTCACCCCCGATGAGCGTGCCGAGCAGTGGCACCGGATTCGCCGGGGCGAGGCTCGCGTCGTCGTCGGCACCCGTTCCGCCGTCTTCGCTCCACTTGCCCATCTCGGCCTGATCATCGTAGACGAGGAGCACGATGCCAGCTATAAGCAGGAGGAGACCCCGCGTTATCACGGCCGCGACGTAGCCGTGATGCGCGCCAAGTTCAACGCGGCTACGGTCGTCCTCGGCTCTGCCACGCCGTCGCTCGAAAGCTCGGCCAATGCCGAAAAAGGTCGCTACGCCCGCATCGAGATGCTTACCCGTGTCGCTAACCGCCCGCTGCCCACTGTCGAGCTGATCGACATGCGCGCCGAGTTCCGCGAGACTGGCCGGGAGGCGATCTTCTGCCGCCAACTCATCGCTGAAACGCAGTCCACCCTGGATCGCGGCGAGCAGGCAATTATCCTGCTTAATCGCCGCGGCTACAGCTTCGTCGCCCTGTGCCGCTTATGCGGCGAAAAAATCCAATGCGAGAACTGCGCCATTTCCATGACTTTCCATAAGCCTGCCCTGCACGGTCCAGAAGCCCATGCCGGAGAACGCCTCGAATGCCACTACTGCGGCTTTCGGCGCACCGTTCCGCGGACCTGCCCCACCTGCCACGGCGAGCACCTTTATTATCTTGGCGCGGGCTCTCAGCAGGGTGAAGAGCGCCTCCAGGAGATATTCCCCAACGCTCGCGTCGGCCGCATGGATCGCGATACCGTCCGAGGCCGTGGCGATATGGAGCGTCTGCTTACCCGCCTGCACTCGGGCGAGATCAACCTTCTGGTCGGCACCCAGATGATCGCCAAGGGGCACGACATCCACGGCGTCACCCTCGTTGGTGTCGTGGGCGCGGACTTTGCCCTTGGGCTGCCGGATTTCCGCGCCGCCGAGCGAGTTTTCCAGCTTCTTACCCAGGTGTCCGGCCGTGCCGGCAGAGGTATTCTCCCTGGCCGGGTCCTTGTCCAGACCTACCACACCGATCATTACGCCATACTGGCCGCCGCCCGCCACGATTACGCAGGCTTCGTCACAAGGGAGATGCAGTATCGCCGTTGGATGTTCTATCCACCCTACGCCGTGCTCGCCAACGTCCTGATCCTCGGCGACAAGCTCGAAGACGCCACGGCCTGGGCCGCCCTACTCGGCAAATGGTTCCAGCGGGAGCGCATGGATAAGGTACGTGTGCTTGGACCAGCCGCCGCGCCCATCGTGCGCCTTAAGCGCATCTTCCGCTATCATTTTGTGGTGAAAGCCGAAAGCCGCACGATCCTTGGCGAAATTCTCCGCCGGATGCTGGTGTTTGCGGAAGCCAATAACATCCCGCGCCGCAATCTAATCGTCGATGTAGACGCCATCAGCCTGATGTAGACGCTAATCCAGTAGCTGTAAATCCTTACCCGGCTTGAATCGTACCGCCTTGCCCGGCGCAATCGACACCTCGTGTCCCGTTCGGGGATTCCGCCCAATCCCGGTCTTCCGCGGCTTAACGGTAAATACGCCAAACCCACGCAGCTCAATCCGGTCGCCCTCGATCAGACTTCGCTTCATCGCGTCGAAGATTGCGTCCACCGCCGCCTCCGCCTTCGTGCGCGGCAGCCCGGTCCGCTCAAAGATGCGCTGGATAAGATCTTGCTTGATCAAGGGAAAGGCCTCTCGTGCGCTACCATAATCAAGTGACATTACGCGGCAGCGAATAGGCTGATGGTAGAAACACATGCGGTGAATGTCAACGCACCCCGCTCCGCCGCCGTGATCGAATGAAAGTACGAGGAAGCCGCACAAGCATGTCCATCAAGAGCGATCGCTGGATCAGGCAGCAAGCCCAAGAACGCGAGATGATCTCCCCCTTCAGCGAAAAACAGGTGCGTGAAGGCGTCATCTCCTATGGCCTCTCCTCCTATGGCTACGATCTTCGCGTCTCGGACGAGTTCAAGATTTTCACCAACGTCAACAGCGCCATCATCGATCCTAAGGCTTTCGACGAACGGTCTTTCGTCACGGTGGTCGCCCAAAGTGTCATCGTGCCGCCCAACTCCTTCGCGCTTGCCCGATCGATTGAATACTTTAAGATTCCCCGCGATGTGCTTACCATATGCGTGGGGAAATCCACCTATGCGCGCTGCGGCATCATCGTCAACGTCACCCCTTTCGAGCCAGAGTGGGAAGGCTTTGTCACGCTCGAAATTTCCAATACGACACCGCTACCCGCCAGGATCTACGCAAACGAAGGTCTCTGCCAAATTTTATTTTTTCAGTCCGACGAAGTTTGCGAGACTAGCTATGCGGACCGAAAGGGTAAATATCAAAACCAGCAGGGCATCGTCTTACCAAAACTCTGAGCATCTGCCCTAACGCAGGTTCTCTTCGACTGGGCCACGCAGAGCTGTATATGAGGCTAGAAGGTCGATGGACCAAAAAATAGAAAGCACAATTCGCCGTATCGGCCTAATCCTACGCGACCCGCTCCGGCTTCTGGGTTTGCAGGACATCCTCCACGAGCAACTCAGCCTTACGGCCGTGCCGCTCTCAATCTCCGGGGCGCTTCATTCACTCGAATTAGCATTGGTCATTCTCGACACCAGTTCCGCGCCGGAGCTTACGGAAACCCTCCAAATCTTTCGCCGACAGCGGCCTGACCTGCGCGTCATTGTCCTTGGCCCGCCCGCGGATCTTGAATTCGTGCAGATGGTCATCGGCACGGGAGCCAAGGGCTACCTGGCGCACGACGCGCGGGAGAGTGAGATCAGTCAATGCATCGATGTAGTGCGCGATGGTTCCATATGGGCTCCCCGCAAAGTGCTTGCACGTCTTCTCGATGCCAGCACGATTCACCCCTTGCAGGTTGAGTCTAAGTTCACGGATCGTGAGGGTCAGGTTCTCAACCTCCTTATCGAAGGTAAGCCCAATCGAGATATCGCTGCCGTGTTGGGAATCGACGAGGGTACGGTGAAAGCTCACATTAGCCGCCTGATGCGCAAAGTCGGCGTCGGTAACCGCACGGCGCTTACAATGCACATTCTAAGCACACAACGCTTACAATAGTCTAGTGCTTTAGACACCACAAGATACATTACCTAAGGGCCGATACGTGGGTACTCTTGCGTATTACCGTCAAACAATGCACAGTAGATACAGCAACACAGACCTGGGAGAGTGGGGTCGTGGGGAAAATGAGGGAGACCATCCCATCATCATCCTATGACCCCCATTTTTTTGTGCGCTAGTTACCCGCTTTTAGCCTCTCAGCAGATCAAGAGTTTTCATGCAACCGTAAAGCGCATCTGGTCGTCTCATCGTTAGGTAACGTGTGTATATAAGCATTGGCACCGTATTTTGCGATGTATGAAAGGTTAACAAGATGAATAAGTATTTAGGATCGATCTCGGCGATTGCGCTTGCTGCGACTACTCTTTCCGCGTACGCGGCAGCGGATAAAGCTAAGCTCGATGGTCGTCTAACCAGCGCGACGCAAGTAATTAATCAAGTAATGGGAACACCCGATAAGGCGATTCCACAGGACATTCTGGCTGGTGCGTCGTGTGTCGTTGTTGTACCTGCTTATAAGAAAGCAGCGTTTGTCGTAGGTGCCGAGTATGGACAAGGCGTAGCTACCTGCCGCACTCCTAAAGGGTGGAGTGCTCCTGTTTTTGTGGCGCTCTCTGGCGGCAGTTTCGGTTTTCAGATCGGCGGACAGTCCACCGATCTTATTTTGATTGCGATGAATAAAAACGGCCTAGAGGACATGCTTAAGGCAAAGTTCAAGATCGGCGCGGATGCTGCTGCCGCCGCTGGCCCAGTTGGACGCAACGCAAAGGCCGGTACGGATTGGAAGCTTAATGCTGAATTCCTAACGTATTCTCGCAGCAAGGGCTTGTTTGCTGGCATCGATCTCGACGGTACTGTCCTTGCACAAAATGACGGCGATACTAAATCTTTTTATGGTGCCGATATTCCCTTCGAAGGTGTTCTGAAAGGTAACCAAGCCACGCCGGCTGATGCTCGTCCTTTTGTTCGCACAGTTGCCAAGTATTTCGTTGTTTCAAAGAATGCTCAGTAACGCATATTTTATGTTGTGAGGGGCCGCTTCCAGCGGCCCTTGTTCTTTAAGAAGCGTCCCGCTTGTAGACTAGAGTCTTGGAAAGCTTACGATCGCCAACCGGACGAAATCTAACACTTGCCATCGGTGCGCGGATGTGGGCTGAGTATGTCGTTATCCGGCTTGTCGTGGGTCTGATCCGTCATCTCCCGCGCTTCGCGGCTCGAAATCTGGGTGCCGTCGTTGGTATGGTCATGATGCGCCTTGGCACCCGCCTTCGGAATGTTGCCCTAACTAATTTACAACTTGCCTTCCCACATCTATCTTCGAAAGACATACGGAAGATTGCCGTTGATGAATACCGGCATCTTGGTTGGTTACTCGCTGAATTCTGCAAGATGCCGCTATATACCGTAAATTCGGCAAGTAGATTTATCCGATACGAAGGTCTTGACCACTATCTTAACGCGAGAGATAAAGATCAGGGTGTGCTGATACTGACCGGACACTTGGGGGCATGGGAGCTATCGAGTTTTTTTCACTCCCTCATGGGCTATCCTATGGGGCTGCTGATTCGCCGCCTCGACAATCCATTGATTGATCGGTTCGTCAATCGTGTCCGATGCCTTCATGGTAACCGCGTTATTCACAAAGATGACTTTGCTCGCGGTCTGCTCGCTTCCATGCGCGCCGGCGAGACGGTCGGTATTCTAATGGATACAAACATGACGCCTCCGCAAGGCGTCTTTGTTCCTTTTTTCGACCGCCTGGCCTGTACAGCCTCTGGGCTTGCCCGCGTCGCGCAGAAGACAGGTGCCGCTGTTCTTCCTGGTTTTCTTCTTTGGCAAGTCAGTGAACGTAAGTATGTTCTACACTTCGGCGAAGAACTTACCTTGCATCGCACCGGCGACCTTGAAGCTGACACGCTCGCCAATACTGCTATGTTTACCGCTGTCCTTGAAGAGTACATTCGCCGGTATCCGGATCAGTGGCTATGGATGCATCGTCGTTGGAAGACACGCCCCCCGGGCGAAGAGAAGATGTACTCATGACCTTTCAGGAACTCGCGGCGATCGTAGGCGCTACCTCCAAACCGCACCGTGCCGAGCTTACCCATGTCTCCAATCTGTCCGCAGCTCAGCCGGACTCCATCGTATTCGCCTCCGACTCCAAAACTCTAGCCGAAGCCCTTCGATCTATGGCTGGGGCCGTTCTCGCTCCCTTGCGACTTAGCCCGAGCGAAAACCTGTCCGTCCCCCGCATCCTCTACGTAACAGACCCGCGTTACGCTTTTGCCCAGGCCGCAGCCCACTTTACACCGCCTCGCTCCGCAGAAATCCATCATTCGGCCATGATTTCTCCCAACATACATCTAGGACAAGGCACAACGATAGCATCCTATGCTGTCCTCGGCGAGGGCGTCCGAATTGGTATTCAATGCACCATCGGGTCACATGTCACAATCCACGCCGGGACAACCGTCGGCGATCGCGTCATGATCCAGTCAGGCGCAGTTCTCGGCTGCACGGGCTTCGGCTATGCCCGCAACCCGGAAACCGGTGCGTACCTGCTCTTTCCTCAGCAGGGTACTCTCTTTATTGAAGATGACGTCGAGATTGGAGCCAACACCACCATCGACCGAGGCGCACTCGGCGAAACTCGTATCGGTCGCGGCACGAAGATCGATAACCTCGTCCATATCGGACATAACTGTGTCATCGGCAAAGACGTTCTGATTGCCGCCCAGACCGGTATCTCCGGCTCCAGCATCGTCGAAGACGGTGCCATCCTCGGCGGCCAGGTTGGTATCGGCGAACACGCTACCGTTGGCTCCGGCGTTATCCTTGGAGGTGGCGCGGGCGTACTCAGCGGTAAAAAGATGCACGGGTCGGGCCAGGTCTTCTGGGGCAGACCTGCTCGTCCGCTGAAGGAGTACCTCCGCGATTTAGCTCGGCTTCGCGGCGGCTCTCGCAATGTTAAATAACCCGGCTCGGTAGATTAAGTCCATGGCTCTCATTATCGTCGGCGGCGGCACTCGCAACATTGGCAAGACAAGCGTTGTGGCTGGCCTCATCCGCGCCATGCCCGAACTGCACTGGACCGCTATGAAGATCACCCAGTTCGGCCACGGTGTCTGCTCCGCCAACGGCGAACCCTGCGACTGCGAAACCGCCGATCATACGATTGCTTTCAGCGAGGAACGCAACCGTTTCTCAAGCAGCGATACCGCTCGCTTCCTCGAAGCGGGAGCTATCCGTTCTTTCTGGGTACGCACCCGCCAAGGTCAACTCGCCGAAGCGATGCCTCGCATTCGCGCCGAACTTGCCAAAGCCGAGAACACGATCGTCGAATCGAATAGTCTTATGCGATTTCTGCGCCCCGATCTTTACCTTAGCGTTCTCGATCCCGCCACTACAGACTTTAAAGATTCCGCTCGCCTCTTCTTGAACCGCGCCAACGCCGTCCTCCTTCCCGAAGGTCATCTTGGTCGCCCGGCCTGGAAGAATGTTTCGCTCAAACTTCTCGCCGGCACACCTATCTTCGCAATGCGCCCCCCGGTATACGCTACGAACGAACTGATTGCTTTCGTTCGCGAGCGTCAAACCAACTCGATTGTGCTAGATGGAAGCAACCGGCAATAGCATCAAGTCATTTACCAGCCCCATTTCTTTCTGTACAAACGGCTCCGCGTATCGCACCCCAGCCAGCAGACCATAATGCCGAGCCGTCGCGAACGTCGTCTCTCGAATCTCCTCTTCGGCCACGAACAAGCTATCACCCGCCGCCTGATTCGCATACTGCGACCGGTACGCCATCAACGCACGGAACCGCTGTTCGACTTGGGCAGTAATGTCCACTACGAAGCTCGGTCGTACATCCGCATATAAGCTGGCATACAAAATCTTGTAAGGCCGATGTGGCTCTCCCTCGAGTGGAGCCTTCGCCAACCCGCTCACAAAGCAAGCCTCATACCCCAGGGTGGCCGTAGTGTAATGGTCAGGGTGCCGCCCTTGCCAGTATGGAAGAATCACCACCCGCGGACGCAGTCGCCGCAGAACCGCCGCGATCTTATAACGGTTCTCACCCGTATTCTCGACATTCCCATCCGGCAGGTCGAGCGCCTCTCGATGCTCCACCCTTAGAATACGTCCCGCTTCAGCCGCCTCCGAAGCCCGCTCTTTCGCCGTGCCGCGCGTCCCCACCTCACCTCGCGTCAGGTCGAGAATCGCGTTCGACCATCCCTTTGCCTGCATCGCAAGCAAGGTTCCGCCACAAGTCTGCTCAACATCGTCGCGATGCGCCGCGATTGCCAGGATGTCGATAGTCATGGCAATCGCATTCAGTTAGCTTGGTTGGTGAGTGCATCCATGTAAGCAACGTCCAAGGCCGTCCCCTGCACCGTTACCTGCGAATTATCGATTTCAGATCCATCCACCGTGCTGAAGATATGCACCTGGCCACCGTAGGCCGTGTAAACCTTGTGCAGGTTCTGTACCCAGCAGAGACCGGTTAAGTCGCCATAGTAGTATGGGTTCAAATTCGTATTGGGGTAGGGAACTGTCGCAGTTCCGCCGGGCGTGACATTCGGGTATACCGCTGCTGTCTTCGCTCCCAGATCGAAGCGGGTCAGGCAGTTATAGTTCTGGCCCAGCTTTTGCCGCTCGCCCGTCGCGCAGAACTGCGATCCAATCCAAAGCGAGTTGTCGTCCGCGAATAGAATTTTGCTGTGGCTCCCATCCGAGATCGAATACCTGCCCGTCACCATATTGTTTGCCAGCGAGATCGTGCTTAGATTTCCCGCAAACAAGCCGTCCGGCATCTTTTGCTGCCCAGCTACATACAGCGTGCTGCCGTCGGACACCGATACGGTAGCACCGCCAGGCGTAAGGATGCTCGCAATGAACCCAGGAGCCGCCGCCGTTGCGCTCATAGCGGAGCCGCCGCTGAATCCTGTTTGCGACACATTATTGATATTCAACACGCCCTGCTGTATCGCCGTGACGCTTGCCGTGGTTCCACCGCACTCCGGCCCGCAGTTCAGCACATACACTGTCGTGCCGTCCAGGGAAAAATAGGCACCTACCGGACGGTCATAGCTGCCTGGTACCGGCACGACGCAATAAACCGGAAGATTGTAAGGCTGGCAATCTACCGCGTTGATACCGCCTGTATTCACGCCACCATTGATAGAAGGAGGCAAGGCTGCCAACTGCTCGGTTGCATACTGGTTAGCATTCAGTTTGACCACTTGGTACAGAGTATTTGAGTTTCGCACCATGGCGATCGCTACCGTATCGCCCACATTCGCCGCCACCCGATAGACATTCGGAAGGTTCAACGCAAATGTGCGGCCCGTGCTGTTGTCCGATAGGAGCAGCTGTCCGGATGTTTCTTCAGCGGTAAAGAATCGTGTAAAGTCGGTGGGAATCGCAATCCCGCTTGCCTGACCCGACAACGTGGCCGCGGCACCTGTTCCGGCCTCGGTCCCGTAATTCACGGTTGTCAGTGAACCCGCCGGAGAGGTGCTTGAGTACACGTAGCCGACGGTCTGCTCAGGAAAGCTGTAGATCATAGTCGGCATCGCCGCGCTGAAACCCGACACCGAAAAGCTGGGAATTGTATTCTGTACGTTATTGCGAATGTCTCGTAGTGCATCGACGATCGCCAGCCCGCCACCCGATCCGCCCAACCCCGTATTGCCGACCGCGATCAGCACTCGTTCCGCAAGTTTGCTCGGAGGCACCGGCCGGTTCGCAAACGTGTACACCGGAAATTTGTAGTAGTAAGGACCGCAGGCGGTAAGCCCAAGGGTAACCGCCGCCAGCAGGATGCCGCACAATACAGATCGCAAAAAAGGAGCCGACATAATCCGGCCAAGAAAGCTGCCGCGTAGCGTGGCAGAGAAACTTCGATTCGTCAACGGAACAACTCCAACCCTGCCATGCGGCGTTCTTTGGGTGTTTCTTTCGAAGTATACCAAACCGGGCATCACCGGCGCGCCGCCAAACCCGCGATCAGCCACTACTTGGCATAGGATGGAAAAAGATCAAACGGGTAATTTGAAGGGCTAGGACCTCGATGGCTACGGCAGCACCCCAGATTGAAACCCAGATTCAGACACAGATCGAAGCATTGTTCCAGCGAGGGCTCACCACTCGCGCCGTCCTCTGTGACGGAGCTATGGGCACCATGCTCTATACCCGCGGCGTCTTCATCAATCGTTGCTTCGACGAACTGAACCTCTCGCAGCCTGACATGGTGCGTGCCGTCCACCTCGAATACCTCCAGGCCGGAGCTGAGGTCGTCGAGACCAACACCTTTGGCGCAAACCGCTTCCGGCTGGAACGCTACGGCCTCAACGAACGTGTCGCCGAAATCAACCGCGCCGGCATCCGCATCGCTCGCGAGTGCGTCGAGCGCATGCGCGACAAGCACGCATCCGACGCCTTCGTAGCGGGCGCGATCGGGCCCCTTGGCATCCCTATCGCCGAGAGCTCCACCAAGGCCGCATATGATGCGTTCAGCGATCAGGTTCGCGCCCTCGCCGACGGTGGCCCCGGCCTAGGTGCCGACCTCCTCATCGCCGAGACCATGACCTCGCTCGCTGAAGCAGAACAAGCCATTCGGGCCGCTAAATCCGCCGCCCCTAACCTTCCCCTCATTGTCATGGTCACCGTCGACGATAAAGGGAATTGCCTCGATGGCACCTCCGCTGAAGATGCCGCCCGCGCCCTTGCCGCCTGGGGAGCCAACGCCGTCGGCTGCAACTGCAGCGATGGCCCACAGACCGTACTCGGTGTCATCGAGCGGATGCGCGCCGTCACCGATCTTCCGCTCGCCGCCATGCCCAACGCCGGCATCCCCCGCGCTGTCGACGGGCGCACTATTTATATGACCTCGCCCGAGTACATGGCCGGCTTCAGTCGCAAACTCGTGCGTGCCGGAGCCACCTTCATCGGCGGCTGCTGCGGCACTACCCCCAACCATATCCGCGCCGTCCGCAGCGCTCTCCGCGCTATGGAAGTCCAGGTCGAAGCCACCTCTGAACTGAAGGGCGAAGCCGAAGTGCCCGGCAGCATCGAACCCCCACCCCTTGCCCAGCGCTCCCGTATTGGGGCCAAGATTGCCGCCGCCGACTTCGTCACCCTGGTCGAGATCGTCTCCCCCAAGGGCATCGATTGCTCCAAAGAGATCGCCGGGGCCAGCCAGCTCCACGCCCTTGGCGTCGACGCGATCAACGTCCCCGACTCACCTCGCGCCAGTGCCCGCATGAGCGCTCAAAGCCTTTGCGTTCAGATCCAGCAGCACGTCGGCATCGAAACCGTTCTCCACTTCACCTGCCGCGACCGCAACCTTTTGGGAATGCAGGGCGACCTTCTCGGCGCGTCGTCGATGGGCCTTAAAAACATCCTTTGCCTCACCGGGGACCCGCCTAAGCTTGGCAACTACCCCGACGCTACCGCCGTCTTCGATGTCGATGCGATCGGTTTAACGAAGATCGTCCGCGACCTAAACCATGGCCTCGACGTAGGCAAGAACACGATCGGCGAATCCACCGGCTTTACGATCTCGGTTGCCGCCAATCCGGGCGTCGCGGACATCGACAATGAGATTCGCCGCTTCGCCGGCAAGGTTGAGGCTGGAGCCGAATTCGCCATCACCCAGCCTGTCTTTGATCTCCGCCTGCTCGACGAGTTCCTTCGCCGTGTCGAGACCTTCCGTATTCCGGTAATCGCAGGCATTTGGCCGCTCACCAGTGTCCGCAACGCCGAGTTCATGCGCAACGACCTCAAAGTCTCCATGCCCCCGGAAATTATGGACCGCATGGGCCGCGCCGCCAGCCCCGCCGCCGCACGCGCCGAGGGCATTTTTATTGCTCAGGAGATGCTCGCCGAGGTCCGAGGCCGCGTCCAGGGCGTTCAGGTCAGTGCGCCCTTCGGTAAATACCGCGCCGCCGCTCAGGTCCTCGGCCTCGTCGACCCGGAGGAGGCATAATGGCTAAGTTTGAAGAACAACTCACCGCGCTTGAAACTGTAGTGGACCGCCTCGAACGTGGCGAACTTTCTCTTGAAGAATCCGTTCGCCTCTTCGAAGAAGGCGTCAGGCTCTCCACCGCCTGCAAACAAGAGCTCGAAGCCGCCGAAGGCAAGATGCAACTCCTCGTCGAACAAAGCCACGGCAAGATGAAGACCGTTGCTCTTGAAGTCGAGGAAAACTAGTTGGCGGTGATCGCAAGGGAAAAGATAAGCTTAGCGATGTTTACAAAGCTCTTTCAACCAAATTGTTCCGTCTTCCATTTGTTTTCGAGGTTTGCCTGCACTAGATGTTCCAGATCAAGGGGAGTTTCTGATCTCGATCGCTTAATCCCCATCCGGGCCACCTTACTTCTTCCATGACTATCGTTCCCCTCCAATCGAATAAGATCCTCTACGTCGGCAATCTTCGCCCCGGCAATACCTCCCTCTACCGCTTCCGTTCTCTCGAACGCCTTGGCCAGCAGGTCCTTCCCTTTGACGTCGCTCCCTTCGACCCCACCAACCGTATCATCGCGAAGCTCCACTACCGTTTTCCTACCGGCTTGCTCGTCGCTGCTATCAACCGCAGCCTTGTCCAGGCCGTCAGCCATCATAAGCCGCACATTGTCTGGATGGATAAGCCCACCTCTATCACGCCCGCCACCATGCAGGCCATCAAAGCCACCGGCGCTCTCACCGTCTGCTATAACCAGGACAATCCCTTCGGTCCCCGCCATGACGGAACCTGGTTCCAGTTCAAGCGCATCTTTCGCCTGTTCGATCTCCACTGCCTCCTTCGTAACGCCGACATGCCCCGCTACGCCGCCTGGGGCCTGCCCTACATCAAAGTTCTCCTTAGCTTCGACCCCGCCATGCACTTCCCCCCGCCCAGCACTTGGAGCGACGCCAACCGTCCCTATGCCGTTTCCTACACCGGCAGCCCCTACGAAGACCGGCCCGCGTTTCTTCGCGCCCTCGCCGAGCGCTTCCACCTGCCACTCGCCCTCGCCGGCCCCCGTTGGGAGAAGGTCTTCCCCCCCGATCTCATGCAACGCTACGTCGTGGGCGGAATGCTTAAAGACGCCGCCTACCGCGAAAACATATGGCGCTCCAGAATCAACCTTTCTTTCATTACCCTGCTCAACGAAGAGGACGTAGCCCATAAAGCTTTCGAGATCACCGCCTGCGGAGGCTTCCTCCTCGCCCTCCGCTCCCCCGGTCACTTGGCCTGCTTTACAGAGGGTAGGGAAGCCGCCTTCTTCTCGACCTTGGAAGAGTGCGCTGAAAAAGCCCGCTACTATCTCGGTCACCTAGAAGAACGGGAAGTCATCGCCGCCGCCGGTCGAGCTCGCGTCGTAGCCTCCGGGTACGACAATGACACGCAACTTGCAAGCATCCTGCGTCGGCTTGAAGCGATCGCCGCGGAACGCGCCTCCGGCACCTCGCTATAATCTCCACATGCCTAAGGCCTCCGAGGAGATCTCTCTGCACCTACGCCCCTCCGCCCGGCTCTCCATACTTTTTCTCCTTACCTCTTTCCTCTTATCGCTAGCCTTCCTCTCCACTCGCAACATCTACGACGACGAGATCGCTACCGCCGACCTCCTTCCTCTGCCTACCGCGCAGATCATCGCGATGCAGAACCACACCGACGTGCACCCACCCGGCATGTACGTCCTCGCTCATCTCGGCTATAACGTGATTCACTCGCCGCGTTGGGTCACGATCTTTCCGCTCCTTTGTCTCTACACCGGCCTTAGTGTCTTTGTGCTGGCTTACGCGCCGCTCTTTCGCAGTCCGGCCGCCCGCTTCTGCTTTATCCTCCTAGCCACCCTCCATCCGCAGCTTCTCATGTGGGGCAACTCCATTCGCTGGTACCCCTGGTGGACCGGTCTGGCCCTTCTTACCGTGACGGTAGCTCTCAATTCGCGCCGCTCAGCGCCCGTCTTCTCGCTTGTAAGAGCCGCCACTCTTGGCCTTTTCCTCGCCAGCCTCTTTTATCTGAACTACATAACCATTATCTTCACCCTCGCGCTGATCGCCGGGATGCTCCTCCGCTACGGCCGCTCCGTCTGGAAGCCACTTCTCCTCACTGCTGTCGTGGAGGCCGCGCTGATTGCCCCCCAACTCAGACCTTTCCTGACCGTCCATCTCCACGGCAGCGGAGACCAGCGCTCTAATCCCATTCTGTCCGCCGCCCGTCTTACCCAAAGCCTCTTCAGCTCGGAAGCCTTCCTGCCCTGGCATCCCGCCGCCCTTACCGCCGCCCTCCTTATGCTCGTTCTCACGCTAGTTGGCATACGGCTTGGCCTTCGCTACATCCGTACCTGCCGTCTCGTCTCCGCTCCTGAAGGCGATCGTTCTCTAGCCAGCCTCCTCACTACATCGCTTCTTTTCCTCCTTCTCGTCGCCGTCACCGGTCTCGGCGGCAAGCCTCGCAACGGCCTCGCCCTCGTCCCGCTCCTTGCCCCCGCTATTGCTCTCGTCGTTGGCAGCCTTCGCCCCCGCGCGGCGAAGCTCTGCATCGCCTTCTTTATCGTCTGGAGTGCCTGGGGTATTACGCACCTTCTCCGCCGCGAGGGCCTTACCAAATCAGGCATGAATAACCGTCCCGAGGAAGTCCTCAACTTTATTGAGCAGACCCGCGGTAACGCCTGCTCGGTCGCCATCACCTACGACCCTATTCTCAGCTTCTACCTGGTCGAAAGCCACCTGCCCCGGCAGCTCGTCCTCAGCTTCTCGCAAAACAACCTCTACCGTGACGCCATTCCATTTACCCCCCGGCAATGCCCCGCGATCAAGCTCTATGTCGTTCAGTCCTACTTAGGCGGCTTCGGCGGCTACGAGACCATCCTCCCCAACCAACTCCGCACCGCTACACAGTTCATCCACACACCATTGCAAATCAACAAGTTCAGCATCGATCCAGACGCCCCCATCAAACGACGCCTGAGATTTATCGGTGGCACCGCAGACCTGCCGGACTACCGCTACATGGTAGGCTCCGGCTATCTCGCCCCCGCGGATCTCCCCACCTTGGAAGCCTACTTACCTTACCTCACCCCAGCCGACGGCCACACCCAACCCCTGAAGCAATCATTGCTCTTTAGGTAGATCAATCGTTACCAACTTACCGGTCTCTACTCGTCACAAACCCAGGCACCCATAGCAAAGCCCGCTTCGCATCGGTCGCCGGCAACTCCCCCACCGACAATCGAGCCGCTTCCGCATACGCGCAAGCCGTGTCCATCGCGTACTCAATAGACCCATGCCGATGTAAAATCTCCAGAATATGCGGATGCGATACTCGCACAAAGCTCCGGTCGGCAAGCACCGTCCGAATCGCCTCCCGGTCCGCTCCCGTACCTCGTTCTAGCGCATGGATCACAGCAAGCGTCGCCTTGCCCTCTCGAAGATCGCTCGCCACCGGCTTCCCGAGCACCTCTTCCGACGCCGTCAAATCCAGTACGTCGTCCACGATCTGGAATGCCAGCCCGAGATTGCGCCCATACTCTCCAAGCATCTCCTCGCACCCTTCTTGCCCCGGCGTAATCGCCGCTCCCAGCTGCATTGACACCTTGAACAGGCAAGCCGTCTTCCGAAAGATCAGGTCGAAGTACTCCTCTTCATTAATAAGGTGACCAAGCTTTTCAATCTGTAGCAGTTCGCCCTCAACCATCTGCTGCGTCAATGAGATCAGCAGATCCAACACCCGAAAGTTCCGCTCCGCCAGCGCCGTCTGGAAGCTCTGCATATACAGCCAGTCGCCCGCCAGCACACACTTTGCATTCCCCCAGGTCGTATTCGACGATGGACGCCCGCGCCGGGTATCCGCCTCATCGATGATGTCGTCGTGCACAAGCGTGGCCGTGTGGAGCATCTCGACCACCGCGCCTAGCCGGATGCGCGCTTCGCTCGTACATCCCAGCGCTTTTGCGCTCAACAGCAGCAGGAGCGGCCGGATGCGCTTGCCCCCGCCCGCCATCAGGTACGCCGCGATCTCCGTCACCACCACAACCGGCGATTCAGCCTGTTCCGCAAACTCCTCCTCTACCGCCGCAAGATCGTCGCGCAACAGATCGAAAACTTCCTTGGCGGTCGCAATGGAGAGGGTACTCATCAGATTTTTAGACTATCAGTCCAGCGGTACTGTCAGAATCGTACCGGCTGGAGTGTTGATGCCGTGAGGAATACATTTGGAAATGTAAGAAGACTTGTGCAACCCGGGCAAGGCTCATTAAGAAAGTCGCTGGCGCAGAGCCTTTAATACGGTAATTCGCCCAGCTTTGTCGTATCGCTGCCGATTTCCTGATCGGTGCATACGCCTCATGCGAGGTCATATGCTCCTTACCCTGGTTAACCGCACATTTAGCGCAACGGCACTATACAAAGATTTGGCGGCGTCTAATTTGATCGAAAGTTTGTAAACTGCAACTCCACCCCAATATCCTTCGCCCTCAGCATCGTCATCACATCCTGCAGCACGTCGCGATCCTTCGACACCACACGCACTGTGTCCCCCTGGATGCTCGCCTGCGCCTTTTTCTTCGAGTCTTTGATCGCCGCAACGATAATCTTCGCCTTCTCCGACGGTATCCCCTGCACCAATTTGATCTTCTGCCGCACGCTCGAGTTTGACGCCGGCTCGATCTTTTCAAACTCCAGGTTCTTAAGCGACACCCCGCGCTTCACAAGCTTCTGCGACAAAATCTCGACTACGGCCTCCAGCTTGTACTCGTCTTGCGAAGCCAACTGGATCGTCTCCGTGCCCTCCAACTCGATCTTTGACTTAGAATCCTTCAGATCGAAGCGCGCATGGACCTCTTTCGACGCCTGATCGATCGCATTCTTCACCTCTTGCAACTCCACTTTGCTCACCACGTCAAAACTGTTGTCGGCCGCCATCTTGAGTTGCTCCCATGTATCCTGCGTTTTATTTAGAGTAACGCAGCCGTCACTCGCTCGCGCGTCGAAGGGAAGAGCCGCATAAAGTTTTCCGTCGTCTGACGCGCGACCTCTTCAATCGTCACCCCGCGTAGCTCGGCCAGCGTTCTCGCTGTATGTTCCACCAACGCAGGCTCATTCCGCTTGCCGCGATGCGGCACCGGAGCCAGGAACGGCGCATCCGTTTCCACCAGAATCCGTTCTTCAGGCACCCAGGTCGCAGCCTCCCGTATCCCCGTGGACTTCGGGTAGGTCACATTCCCCGAGAACGAGACGTAAAACCCTGCCGCCACGGACCGTCGCGCCTGCTCCAGCGTCCCCGAAAAACAATGCATAATTCCACTTCGGCTTACATCCCAGTGTTTCCCGATCAAACGCAACAAATCCTCCCACGCATCCGCCGGCCCAAACTTCTCCTTTGCCTCTGCCCCGGCAAGCTCCGAAGTTCTGCAATGAATGATGATCGGCTTGCCCGCTTCCGCCGCAATCCCCATTTGCGCCACAAATGCCCTCTGCTGCACCGCGATCTCAGGATTGTTTGCATGGTAATAGTCCAGTCCAATCTCTCCTATCGCGACGCAAAGCGGATCGGCTGCCATCGCTCGCAGCCGCTTTAACGCCTCCGCCGTCAGCTGTTGCGCCTCCTGCGGATGAACTCCCGCACTCGCAAAGATCGCCGGCTCGGTATCCCGACTTCGCCGCTCCCGTGCAAACTCCAAAGCCCGGCCCATCGTTGCCGGCCCTTCCCCAATCCCAATCGCCAGCAACGCCCGCACTCCCGACGCGCTTGCTCGCGCTAAAACGCCAGTCAAGTCCTCGTAATCATCCAGATGGCAGTGCGAGTCAACCAACGAAACCATAGGTCTCTACCTAGCCCTCCATCTGCGGAGCCTGTCTCCGTTCTCAACAGCGGCTTTATCATCGGTAAGGTAAGACGATGCTCTCCTATAAGCGCCACCAAAGCTCTTTATTTTGACAGAACAGAAGCTTGCGCTGTAGAGACCTATTCCGCATACCCGCACTCAAGCCACAGGGTCACGCTGTATATCTATCCGGCTAACACTCGACTATAAAGGTCAAAGCAAGCCTGTAGTATGCGCAACCGTGCTGTTTTAGAACGGAATATCATCATCCGTGATTCCTGTATCCCCATAATCCGGCTGACTCACCGGAGCCCGCTGATCAAAGCTAGCCGTACTGCTTGCGTTCGACCGGCTGTAGCTACCGGCACTGCTAGACGCCCCCTGATCCCCACCTTTGCTATCGAGCAAACTAAGCTCATTAACTAAAATTTCCGTTCTAAACTTCTTCTGCCCCGACTCTTTATCGTCCCATGATCGCGTCTGAATTTTTCCTTCGATAAAGACCTGTGATCCCTTTTTGCAGTAATCGCGAACGATCTCGGCTGTCCGCTGAAAAGCTACAAGGTTATGCCATTCAGTTTTATCAACCCAATTACCTGTCGGGTCCTTCTGCCTATCGGAGGTTGCCAGCGTAAAGCTCGCAATGTTCATGCCAGCGGTCGTGGCCCGCATCTCAGGATCTTTGCCCAGTCTTCCCAACAAAAAAACCTTGTTCACACCTTTAGCCATAGACGCTCCGTTCTGTACTGATTCCAACGTCGAGAATAGCAGAGCCGGTAGAACGCATAACAATCAAGAGCGCGATCCATGCATCACAAGCTCTGTCACGGACATACCATGGTCGGGCGCATCCACAAGGAAGCGATGCCCCACACCATCTCTTCATTGAAAGCAAACTGATGTGAATAATTGCTAACCTATTCATTCCAGGCAATTTGCGCGCAAAGCCCTGTGGCGTCCGATTGAGTGGATGTGTCCAGCGTAATCTCTTCTGTTTTGAATGGTTTGCAGAAAGAGAACCACGACTTTCCAGTGCTGCAAACTGGATGGAGCGCAAACGCTGATCAGGGTACACTCTATTCATCCATGGCCGGCATTCTCTTTATCATCTCGGCACCTTCCGGCTCCGGCAAGTCCACTTTAGTCACTCAACTGCGCACTTTGGTCGAGGGGCTGGATTTTTCCATCTCCTACACCACGCGTCCACCGCGAGGCTCCGAGACCAACGGGCGTGAATATCATTTCACCTCGCGCGCCGAGTTCGAGCGCATGATCAATGCGGGCGAGTTCCTCGAGTGGGCCGAAGTCTTCGGCAATTACTACGGCACCGCCTTCGCCGCTCTCGAACACGCCCGAGCTGACGGTAAAGACCTCCTGCTCGATATTGACGTCCAAGGCGCAATGCAGGTGATGAAGAAGCTCCCGGCGGCCATCTCAATTTTTATTCTGCCGCCTAGTCCGCAAGTGCTCGAAATGCGCCTCCGCAACCGCAGTGAAGCCGAAAACATGACGGTCGAAGCGATCATCGAACGTCGTCTGGCCCAGGCCCGCGAGGAACTCCAGCAAATATGGAGCTATCGCTACGCCTTGGTCAACGACATCCTCGATCAAGCCGTAGCCGAGATGCGCGCCATTGTCCTTTGCGAACGCGGGTCCGCTTATTCCGACACCGCCAACCTTGCCACAAGCTGTCTTACAAAGGTTGCTTCGAAAAGATTAGAAGCCGCGTTCGATAGTTTCGCTGCGGCATAAAAACAACTTGGACAATTCCACGGGATAAGGTACAGTCGTCTCACCGAGGAAAATTCGATGCTCCCTGAGAATCCTTTTCAGAACAAGTATAGCTTGGTCAAGGGCGCGGCTCGACGTGCGCGTCAACTACAGTCCGGTGCACCTCAGCTTGGCCACTCAAAATCAATGAAGGCTTGCCGCGTGGCACAAGACGAGATTCGCGATGGCCACGTTCGCTTTATACTGCCGGATCGCATCGTTGAATCGGCCATACATCTCGTCCGGTAAAGCAGACTCTGACGTCAATGTCTGAAGCCTGGGCTACGATAGAGTATGGCCGCCGCGTTCGAGCAGCTTCGAGGATATGTCGATTATCTGCGCGATCTGGGCGTGTACGATCTCTATCGTCTGGCTCCACCCACGACGGTTACAGCGCCGTTATTACCTTTATTGACGAGCGTACCCGGAACGATCGTGCAAGTTGCCCAGGTTCATTCTGAGCCGCCCTTCTTGCCAAAGCCAGCCGCTGTAACCGTCCACTCCCCGCAAGACACCTTGCTTAGCGTTCCAAAGCCTACGGGAATTGGTAGTTTAACGCCTCTGCCGGTAATGACCACTTCCCCTAAAGAGAAACCCGCCGCCCTGGCCGCCGTCCGGGCAGAGATAGGCGACTGCACGCGTTGTCCACTCGCGTATGCCGGTCGCCGCAAGATCGTCTTTGGCAACGGCGACCCCGCCGCCCGTCTCATGTTTATCGGAGAAGGTCCCGGCGCGGATGAAGATACCAGCGGGGAACCCTTCGTAGGCAAAGCCGGTCAGTTGCTCAACAACATGATCGCTGCCATGGGCCTTCAGCGCGAACAGGTCTACGTCGCTAATATCGTCAAATGCCGGCCGCCTAACAATCGTGTTCCCGAACCGATTGAGGCAAACACCTGCTCTCAGTTCCTCCTTCAGCAAATAGATATTGTCCAGCCTAAGGTGATTGTTGCCCTCGGCAGCACCGCAGCCACGTACCTGATGGGAGTCAAGCAGCCGCTTGCTTCTTTACGCGGTCAATGGCACGCGTGCCGCGGAGCTAAGCTCGCTGTTACCTATCATCCTGCCTTCCTGCTCCGCGATCCGCGTCAAAAGGGTGAAGCCTGGAAGGATCTCCAGCGCGTGATGGCCGAGCTCGGACTCGAAGCTCCTAAGCGCTCAACCTAAAGCCGGTCGGCCTCGTCTTCGAGCGTCTTGGCCTTCCCATCCTGGAAGCTCTTGCGCAACACTACCGCGTGCAGCCGTAACACGCCTTTAAGCTGCGCCTTCATATCGTCCGCCAAGTAGGGCGCGCTCGCCTGCGCCATCAACCCGCGCAGAATTCGCTCAGCCTCAACGCAATCGGCCCCGCTGCGCTTGGTATCGCCTACCCGGACCCGCGTCTGCGCTCTTGTAATGTAAGCGTTGGCAGCCGCGAGCGATCCCGGATATGCATCCGCTATCCGTGTCACGGCTTCTTCGCCGACCGCGGCCGCCTCCTTCGTTTTACCTTGCGCCAGCAGCACCAGCGCCATATCGTTATATGCCACCGCATGAGCCACCATGTGACCGGTCGGTGTAAACCCACCCGCGATGCCAAGCGCATGTTGACACGCCGCTAAAGCCTCCGCGTCCTTGGCTCGCGAAAGCTCCTCGCATCGCTGATGCACTGGCTCGAACTCCTGATCCACCTGATCGTCCGGCGAAGGCGGAGCTTCGTGCAGGGAAAAATCAACTTTCGTCTTTACCACCGCCGGAATGGCTTTACCTGCGCGCATCATCGGGCGATAGCTCGCCAGCGAGTAAGCATCGACGGCCGCCTGCCGCAACTCCTTCGGTCCCGAGAGCGCCTTCACCGCCGTCACACGTCCTGTCTCCGAGACATGGATCTCCAACTCGACCATACCCTGTATGCGTTGCTGCTTGGCAACAGCCGGATAGACGATCGTCGGCGGCATTACCGGCTCATCGATAACAGCTGGACTCTGGCAAAGAGCCGTACCAACGGCAGACATCCACAAGAGGATGAACACGATCTTCAAACAAGCACCCCGCACTAGCATAACAACTGATAGTGAATCGCTGAAGAACGTCACGTTCTCTTTGCTGTCGACAGAATTAACCTTCCATGCAAGGAGAGCGGCGTATGCTCTGCTGACAAAGAATTCCTTCGGCATGGAGGGCGACATGGCAGACGAGCAGGACGCAACCCGAGCGGAATCCATTACGATCGCGCAGCGCGACGCACTCATCACACGCCTGCAAACGGCTTGGGGCAATCTTCCTCCTGACAAGCAAGCTGCCCTCAAGCCTACTCTGGACGAAGCTCACCAGGAGTTAGCCAATCTGGCGCAAAAGGGCACACCGCCTGCCCACCACACACAACAAACGCTGCGCATGAAGAGCTATCTGACCAATGACTGGGATCAGCACCTTGACACCCTCAAACAGCCGATGAACAAGGCGCGGGCCCAGCCCTTGGCGCAGGCAGCTTCCGTCGATCAAGCAAAGGTCTGTGTCGCCGCCGGCGGAGAGATCGTCGGCTTTGGCAAATATCAACAGCTCGATCTCCGCTGGGAACTGGTTGCCGGTACCGTCTGGCTTGAAAATCTTCTCCATAAGCATCCGTTTCCGCCCGGAGCGCCCACGATCCTTCCCATGGCCGATGAGGTCAGCATCGCGCTTGTCAGCGATTGGGGCACTGGCAACTTCGGTCCCGGAGATTCCCCCAGTACCAAGATTGCCAAGTTTATCCCCACCCTCCATTCCGACTACACGGTGCATCTCGGAGATGTTTATTACGCCGGGACGAACGGAGAAGAGACGAGCAAGCTCATCAATCTTTGGCCGCAAGGCAGCAAGGGGTCGTTCGCCCTCAACTCCAATCACGAGATGTATTCAGGCGGTGGCCCCTATTTCAACGATGCTGTCGGAGGCCCTGTCTTCAACAAGTTACAATCGCCATGGAGCTTCTTTGCCCTCGAAAATCGGCACTGGATCGTCGTCGGACTTGACTCCGCCTACTTCTCCGATGTACTGACGCTGTATATGAACGGTACGCTGGGCAAGGACAATGCGCAGGTCGCCTTCCTGAAAACGATTGCAAGCAGGGGTAAGAAAGTCATCGTGCTGACTCACCATAATGCCGTTCCCGAGAACGGCGTTCCAGGCAATCAGCCTCTCCAGCTTTTCACGGATGTGATGACCGCCTTCGCCGGGCACCAGGCCCCTTTCTACTGGTATTGGGGACACGTCCACATCGGCGCGGCGTACACCCCGGTTCAAAGCGGTGTGCGCTGCCGGTGCATCGGCTACGGAGCTCTGCCGTGGGGATACTCCACCGATCTGAAAACCGGATACGATCAGGGCAAAATCGAGTGGTTCGAGACGCGTAACGCCGGTGATTCCAGCGATCCGTTACGCATCTTCAACGGCTTCGTCCACCTGAAACTGAACGGCCCAGACCTGACCGAAACCTTCTACGATGAGAACGGTCATGTCGCTTGGGTGGCGGGAACGCCTTGGAAACCGCCTACGCCTTAGGCTTCGACCAGCACCCGCCCGTACCGCTTCTCAACATAGTCGTCGAGAATAATCTGGAACTCCTCGACGATCCGATCGCCCTTCAGCGTCATTGCGAGCTTCCCGTCGATATACACCGGAGCCTTTGGCTCCTCAAACGTCCCGGGCAGCGAGATACCAATGTTGGCGTGCTTCGACTCACCCGGCCCGTTGACGATGCAGCCCATCACCGCCAGCTTCAGCTCCTCGACACCGGGATATTGCTTCTTCCACTCCGGCATGGACTCGACAAGATAGCTCTGGATGCGCTCAGCGAGCTCCTGAAAGTACGTCGAGGTCGTCCGCCCACAGCCGGGGCAGCTCGTCACCTGCGGCATGAACGACCTTATGCCGAGCGACTGTAGGATTTGCTGTCCGCAGCGTACCTCCTCTGAACGATCCCCACCGGGCGTTGGCGTCAACGACACGCGGATCGTGTCGCCGATGCCCGCCAGCAGCAGCGGCGAGAGGCCAGCCGTCGAAGCGACCACGCCCTTCATCCCCATGCCGGCCTCGGTTAGCCCTAGATGCAGCGCGTAGTCGCAGCGGCGCGCCAGCTCCGTATACACGTCAATCAGGTCCCGCACCCCGGAGACCTTTGCCGACAATATAATCTGATCACGTCGCAATCCGTACCGCTCAGCCGCCGCCGCGTTGTCCAATGCAGAGACGACCATCGCCTCCATCATCACGTCGCGCGCCTCAGCCGGCTGCGGCAGCCGCGAGTTTTCATCCATCATCTTCGTCAATAGAGCTTGGTCGAGCGATCCCCAGTTTACGCCGATCCGCACCGGTTTCTGGTGCTTGACCGCCACTTCAATCATGGTGCGGAAGTTGTCATCATCCTTGCGCCCAATAGAGCAGTTGCCGGGATTGATCCGGTATTTGGCGAGTGCCTCCGCGCAATCGGGGTAACGTGCCAACAGCTGGTGTCCATTGTAGTGAAAGTCGCCGATAAGGGGCGTCTCCCAGCCTTTGGCGCGAAGACCTTCCACAATGTGCGGCACGGCCTTTGCCGCATCGTCGTTGTTAACCGTAATGCGAACCAGCTCAGACCCGGCCCGGGCTAGCGCGGCCACTTGCTGCACGGTGGACTCCACGTCGGCCGTATCGGTGTTCGTCATGGACTGCACCACAATGGGAAACCCAAAGCCCGTCTGGATTCCTCCTATCGAGACTGGCACGGAGCGGCGGCGTTCTATCTGCGGCATAAGTAACTCTCCACCTTAAGGGTATCACCGCCCGGTTACACTGAAAGGGTTGGCCCGGTAGCTCAGTTGCATAGAGCAGCGCACTCCTAACGCGAAGGTCGCAGG
>CAXTRY010000010.1:0-51528 GCA_964246805.1 uncultured Acidobacteriaceae bacterium | reverse complement strand
TCGACCGGCACCGTCGGCATCACGCTGCAGTTCGACCTGGGCCGCGACATCAACGGGGCCGCGCGCGACGTCCAGGCCGCCATCAACGCCGCCCGCAGCCAGCTACCCACGAATCTGCCCAGCAATCCCGGCTATTACAAGATCAATCCGGCCGACTCGCCCATCCTCATCCTCGCGCTCACGTCCGACACGCTGACGGTGCCGCAGCTCTACGACGCCTGCGACTCCATCCTTAGCCAGAAGATTTCGCAGGTCCCCGGCGTGGGGCAGACTTTTTGCGGCGGCAGCGCCAAGCCCGCCGTCCGCGTGGAAGCCAACCCCATGCAGCTGGCCCACTACGGGTTGGGCCTCGAAGCTTTACGCGCGGCCATCGGCGGCGTCAACGTCAACCAGCCCAAGGGCTATCTGCAATCCGCCGATCCGAGGAACGGAGAACGCTGGAGCATCTCCGACACCGACCAGCTTTTCGGCGCGGCGGCCTACGCTCCGCTCGTGGTCGCTACGGGACGCGGCCCGGTCAGCGCAGCCGCCGCGCCTACCGGCCTGCCCGCCTCCACCGTCGGCAACACCGTCGTTCCCCTTGCCTCACTCGCCAGCGGCGGGAACACCACCCCAGGCACCATCCGCATCCGCGACGTGGCCCGCGTGGTCGATAGCGTCGAAGACATCCATACCGCCGGGTTCTTCAACAACAAGCCGGCCATCATGGTCTTCGTGTTCAAATCGCCCGGCGCGAACGTCAACGCGACGGTCGACAACGTGAAGGCGATGCTGCCGATTCTTCAGCACTCCATTCCGCCGGTCATTCAGCTGCATATCGCGCTCGACCGCACCCTCACGATCCGCGCTTCGGTCGCCGATGTCACCCGCACGCTCGCGCTCTCCATTGTTCTCGTCATTCTGGTGGTCTTCCTCTTTCTGCGCGAGGTGCGCTCGACATTGATCCCAAGCGTGGCTGTGCCGCTTTCGCTGCTCGGCACTTTCGGCGTGATGTATCTGCTGGGGTATACGCTGGATAATCTGAGCCTGATGGCCCTTACCATCTCCACCGGCTTCGTGGTCGACGACGCGATCGTGGTGATCGAGAACATCTCACGGCATCTGGAAGAAGGCCTGTCGCCGTTTGCCGCCGCCATGCTCGGCTCGAAGGAGATCGGCTTCACCGTGCTGTCCATGTCGGTTTCGCTGATCGCGGTCTTCATTCCAATTCTGCTGATGGGGGGGGTCGTGGGGCGGCTCTTCCGCGAGTTCGCCGTGACGCTGTCGGTCGCCATCCTGATCTCGCTGGTCGTGTCGCTGACGACGACGCCGATGCTCAGCGCCAAGTTTCTCCAATCGCATCGTGAGCGCAAGCCGGGCTGGTTTTATCGCGTGAGCGGACGCTTTCTGGATCGTATGACCGCGGAGTATGCGCGCGCGCTCGGCTGGGTGCTGCGGCATCGACCGCTGGTGCTGACCGTGACGGTGCTGACCTTTGTGCTGAACGTCTATCTCTACACGCTGGTGCCGAAGGGCTTCTTCCCCGAGCAGGACACCGGGCGCATCGGCGGGCAGATACAAGGCCAACAAGACGTCTCCTTCGACACGATGAGGACGCAGGTGCGCGATCTGGTCGGCATCGTCAAGGAAGATCCCGCCATCGAGGATGTCACCGCGTTCGCGGGCGGTCGCGGCAATTCCAACGGCGGCTTTATGTTTATGTCGCTCAAGCCGGACGCGGAACGCCGCCGCACCGGCGAGACCGCGCAGGCGATCGTCGACCGGCTACGGCCCCGCGTCGGCGTCGTTCCGGGTGCGGCGCTTTACCTCCAGGCGTTCCAGGACCTCCGCATCGGCGGCCGCAACACCGCGACGGAATATCAATACGCTCTTACGACGGATAGCCTGAAGGACTTGAATGAGTGGTCGCCGAAGCTGAAGGCCGCGATGGAGAAGCTGCCGGAGATCAAGGACGTGGCCACCGACCAGCAGGAGCAGGGCCTCCGCGAGCAGCTCACGATCGACCGCGACACCGCCAGTCGTCTTGGGGTCTCCCCCCTCGCCATCGATGCGACCCTCTCCGACGCCTTCTCGCAGAAGCAGGTCTCGACCACCTATCGCCCGCTCAACCAATACCACGTCGTGATGGAGGTGGCGCCCGAGTTCCAGCGCGATCCCGACGCCCTCAAGAACATCTACGTGAAGTCCACGACGGGCGCGATGGTGCCGCTCTCGGCCGTGACGAAGTTCGAATCGCAGCGCATTCCGCTGGTGGTCAATCACCAGTCGCAGGCGGCCGCGACGACACTCTCGTTCAATCTGCCGCCCGGCGAATCTCTCAGCGCCGCTACCGACGCGATTGAGCGCGCCCGGCTTGATATCGGGATGCCCGCGTCGATCCACGGCGGCTTTCAGGGAACGGCCGAGGCGTTCAAGAAGTCGCTGGCTTCTGAACCCTGGCTCATCCTGCTCGCTCTGGTCACGGTGTATATCGTGCTCGGAATGCTCTATGAGAGCTTCATCCATCCGCTGACGATCTTGTCCACGCTGCCTTCGGCGGGTGTCGGTGCCATCCTCGCCCTGTTGCTGACGCGCGTCGACCTCTCCGTCATCGCGATGATCGGCATCATTCTGCTGATCGGCATCGTCAAGAAGAATGCCATCATGATGATCGACTTTGCCCTGGTGGAGGAGCGGATTCACGGCCGTACCCCGCAGCAGGCCATCTACCAGGCCTGCCTCCTACGCTTTCGCCCTATTATGATGACCACTGTAGCCGCCATGCTGGGCGGCCTCCCGCTCGCGCTCGGCACGGGTACCGGTTCGGAGTTGCGCCGTCCGCTCGGCATCACCATCGTCGGCGGCTTGGTCGTCTCGCAGGCGCTGACGCTCTTCACCACTCCCGTCGTCTACCTCTTCTTCGATGGCCTACGCGTTCGCTGGGCCGGACGCGCCCGCACACGGCAACCGCTTCGGCCTCTTGAACAGGTCGCGGGCGACTAGCCTCCGCGTACTTAGGGCAGGCTGGTTTCGAAGGCCTTGAACCGGTGTTCGAGCTCCCACTGCTGCGCTGCTTTATCGCTTGCCGCCAGGAAGGCCGCGCAAACCGCAGAGGGGTTTTCAGTTGCGACGGAGCACGCCGGTACTGAGCGCGTAAAGTCATCCGGCGTTCGCCAGAGGCTCGGGCCCGCTAAAAAGCTGTGTTCGAGCGAGGTCCGCGCCAGATCTTTGAGGCTAGCGTAGGTTAGGCCGAAGTCGACGGCTGCTCGCGCATACTCATGCGTCAGGTCGATACGCGACACGCCCTCGTCGTCCGTGGACAAGGCCACCGGCACATGCGCCGCCCGATACGACGGCAGCGAATGCTGGTTTGCCTTGACGCCCAGAATCACGTCGTTGGAGGTCAGGTTGATCTCGACCATGACATGCCGGTCCGCCATCTCCTTCAACAACGCGGCGGGGTTGTCCTCGTACATTACATCGACCCCGTGGCCGATGCGTTCGGCGTGGCCCAGTTCCACGGCCTCCCGAATGTGAAAGCGGACGCCTTCGGGCGGGACCAGCCCCGGTGCAATCTCGCCCGCATGAAGCGAGATGTGAACCTTAGGGTAGACGCCGTGCAGGTAGTCGAGCATCAGCATCTGCCGGTGGTACTCCGACATGGCCATGTAGGCGTCCTCGGGCTGGACGTAGTTGATGCCGATAACATCGGGGTCGCTCGATGCCAGTTCAAAGTAAAGCAGCGTCTGGGCGAAGACTTGTTGAGGAGGAAAGGCCCGTAGTATCTGACCGAGGAACTTTATTTGTACGGAGCAAGCCGGGACGGCATCCTGCTGTCCGCAGTGCTCAAGCTTTGTCCGCAAGGCGAGATCGTCCGCAAGCTGTTTACGATCGGCCGCCACGTTTTCGCCGAAAGCCGGGTCGGCCAGCAATTGGTCTCGCAGATGGGAGAAGGCGGAAGTTGTGGCTTCGCTTTGCTTTGCCGCTCCCTCGGCCTTTGCGCCAAGGGCTTCACCCAACACCTCCGGCCAGCCAAGCTTATAGCCAAGCCCGGCCGCCACACTGAAGGTGGGCGTCTGCATAATCTCCAGATATTGCTCGTTCTGCGCCGCCGCTCTACTTGCCACCTCGTCCAGCCACTCGCCCGCGTGATTCTTGTCGATGCCGCCGAAGCGCGCAAAGCTGGCGAAGAATTGGTCGTGTCCGCTGGTGCCGGGCGTGGGCACGAAGCTCCGCATGGAAAAGGAATCCACCAGTTCGTCGTAGAGGTGCTGGTCATGGAGCGCCGCGCTTGCCGGAACCTGGCCCTCCGCGCAGACTAGCAAAGGTGGAATGGATTTAGCCGTGCCTATGTTCTTGACGAACGCGAGGGCCTTTAGATCGACGCAGAGTCCGTCCGATACTGCATCCTGGACAAAGGTCTCCGCATAGATCGCGCCTGAAAGATGCATATGCAGGTCCGCCCCTTTCGGCATACGGGCGAGGAACGCGTGAAGTTCAAGCGGGCTGCTTTTGGCTGCCTCAAAAGCCCGCATGGCGCGCCGGCCAGATGGAGAGACCTGAGCGGCAAGGCACGTCTCCAGGCAAGCCATGGCAACGGAGAGGATGAGACGGTGCATAGAACTCCTTTGGGAAAGGACAAGGGATGCAGGTTAGCATAACGCGCCACGGCGCAAAGGTTGGCGTAACCGCTAACGATTGCTATACTTGGGTATCGCTGGAGCCGCAGTCATTTGCCGCGGTCCCTCTTTGAGCAGGCCGCCTGGCTGGATTAAAGAATGAGCGAGGCGCTGGACGATTCTTGGCAGTCGTCCGCGGCAGAGAAGCAAGCCAAGGCCAGATAGCTCAGTGGTAGAGCGCGGCCCTGAAAAGGCCGGCGTCGGCGGTTCGATCCCGTCTCTGGCCACCATCCCAAGTCTAATAAGATGAATGGTTTACGGCGAGACAGCCGAACGTATCCAAAGGGTTACCCCCCACTGAGGGATGTCCCTACGCTCCACATTGATGCACGGCATACCGCGAATTGTGAAAACGCCGGCAACGCTCTTCGAGGTACTCTCCTTAACAGCTGGAAATCGAAAGTCTTTCGTTGGCATAAAGAACACGGCCTGCGATCGCGGGAGCGTGGTTCGTAGCAGGCTTTAGTAGGTTATTGGAAGCGGTATGCCGTAGGACGCCTTATTGCAACGTGCGCCACTACTTCTAGACTATCCGGGGAAACATCATTGCAATCAAGCTCGGCATCACCGGCAGAAGACTTGCACGGTGAGCCGAGCCCCATCAACAACCTTCCTATTCAGTGTCGTCGACAAAGACCGCCGTGGTGAGCGCGGGGATGATGGCGGTACCAGTCTTAGGATCAAAGGTAGATTGACGCACTGTCGCGTCGGAAGACAACAACTGCACGGGATGTAAGTGCAGCTTCAGTCCACTGAGTGTTGGGTCAGTGTAGGTGGTCTGTGCATTGGCCGCGTTGAAGTAGACGACGATATGGTGCGCGCCGCCGTAGTTGTGACCATGATCGTCAAGCCGCATAACGATAAGGCCCGCGATTTGATTCTGGCCGGTATTAAGGAAGCTGAGGTTCTGCTGAATCTCGTCGAAGCTCGGCATACGAAATAATCCGGTGCTGTAACGAATCTTCAGAAAATCCTGAAAGGCCTGCGTGGTGGAGACGATGTTAGCCGGTGAGGGCTTGAGCGCCGTGTTCGCAAGTAGGGGCTGCTCGATCGGCCACTGCGCCTGATTGACGTTGGCTAGCGGAAGACCGATACCCCAGTTGTCGCCTTGCAGGCTCCAATCGATTTTGTTGAACCAGTCTCCGGAGTTATAACTTCCGTTGTCCATGTCTTTCGAGCGCAGCAGATCGTCGCCGGCGTAGAAGAAAGGCACACCCTGGGCTAGCGTCAGCAGGCTCATCGCGAGTACCTGGCGGCGTGCCCGAGCAGCGATGGTGTCAGTGGCCGCCGACTTGATCTGGATCGCGTCGAATAGGGTCTGATTGTCATGTACTGAACAGTAGTTCACATTCTCGAGAGGAGTGCCGGCGTAACCGGCGGGCTGTCCCCCATAGCTGAGTTGCGCAGAGGTGACCGTCTGACCGAGAGCATCCTGAAAACTATAGTTCTTCAACGCGCCTGCAAGCGAAACGCGAATCAGATCGGCCTGGTTGAGCAGAGTGGCGCGCTGGTCGACCGCACCCATCATGCTGGTGGTATAGGTGCTTGGATCGGTACTTAGACCCGTGGCAAAGCCTTGAACCTGGAAATCGGTTCCAAAGATGTAGCCGCCGCGAATCGAGTCGCGTATGCGATCGTTGAAGCTGCCGATGCCCGAACCGTACAAGTTGACCTGGCTGGCGTTGGGACCGATCGCGTTGTTTGCCGCTTCAGCAATCTGGAAGCCTTCCCCGTACATATAGATTTTGCTTCCGTCCACGCCATCCTTTTCCATGGTCAGGGCATTCAGGGCGTTGCGAATATCCACCATGTTGTAGACGAAGTGCAGACCCATGGCGTCGAAGCGGAAGCCATCGATCTTGTACTCCTTCGCGTTGAGCACGACGGTGTCGATCATCAGCTTCTCCATCATCCGATGTTCGCTCGCCGTATCCGGACAGCACGATCCCGTTTCGATCACACCATTAGCGTCAAGCCGATGGTAGTAGTTGGGTACGAGTTCGTCCAGATTTTCCGCGGAGGCTTGACCACTGTTATAGGTGTGGTTGAAAACTACATCCTGAATGACGCGGAGCCCGGCGGCATGAATGCCTTCCACCATGGACCGGTACTCGCGGACGCGATCGTTCGGGTCCACCGCGTATTGTCCCGCCGGTGCCATGTAGTGCACTGGATCATAGCCCCAGTTGTACGCATCGGTGCTTTGGACCGCCTGCACCGCCGCCTGCTGCTCTGTTCCATCCGCCGGAGTGGGCGAAAGCGGTCCGGGGTTGCTCCAGGTCGATTTGTCCTCGTTTACGCTGCCGAAGTGAAAGGTTGGCAGCAGATGCACGGCCTTGAGGCCCGAGGCGGCGAGGTCGTGGAGGTGACGCATTCCGTTGCTGTTGAGGTCGTGAAAAGCGAGGTAGGTTCCTTGCACGGAGGAGGGGACGGTGGGATCGCCGATTGAAAAATCGCGAACATGGAGTTCATAGATGCTTGTGTCGTTCAAGCTGGCGAGCGGCGGTGAAGGAAGCAGATACCATAGCGGCGGCTTGGTGGATTCAGCCTCGAGGTCCGTGATGCGGGACATGGTTCCGTTGAGTCCAAGGTCCACGGAGTAAGGGTCGCTTGTGATATTGGTGTCGATGGCCTGATCGGAAGACACATAGAGTTTATCGGTGAACTGATAGTACTTGCCTGACCAGCTGTAATCGCCCTTCGCGACCCAGACGCCGCCATGCTCGTGCATGACGATGGTCTGCTCGGGCGCGGTGTCCGTCTGGCTGTTGAAGAGCAGAAGAGACACGCTCTGAGCGGTGGGTGCCCACACCTTGATCTTCATCGGTGCGTCGGCGTCATCGTTGAAATCAAACCAGGAGGAGTCGCCGGGGTGATGAAACACCACGCCAAGCTTGCCTGAGTAGGCCAGCAGCGCGTCGAGAGCACCGAAGGTCTGGACTCCGGTGGCGTACTTCAGAGTTCCATCCGGTGCAGCCGCGGATACTTCCAGCTGGCTCTTCAGCGCCGACAGCAGGGTGGCGGGAGTGACGGTCGCGGGCAGCTTGAAGAGCGCGTAGCTTGCGAGCTGCGGGAACCGGGTGAGTTCGGTGGCGGTAAGCGTACCCGTGTATGGGGTAAGCGGGATCGATGTGCCACCTGTCAGGCCGGTGGGGGTAATTTGCAGGCCCGCCGTCATACTGGCATTCAACGCATAGGTCCAGCCGGACTGTGAGTAAATGGATTGGAGTGCAATCGTGGAAGCGTCGATCCAGTAAGCCTGAAGCTGGTTGAAAGGCCCCGTAAGGAGTTGCGCGGCGGTGGGGGGCTGTAGGAAAACGGTAGGATTCCCGGAGACAACCCAGCCTTCGAGCTGCTGCGGGATCTGTAGAGACTGGTCGGGGCCAGGGTCCTTGGCTCCAGTCGCGCAGTTATGAATGATGAATCCGAGATGGCCCGGAACGACATTCACATCAAAATACGGACCGTAGCTGTCGTATCCCGAGAACTGATCGTTCTGCGTACAAAAGCCGTTGTCGGGGTCTGTTGTGGCACCGTAGACATACAGCACCCAGTTATCGTAAACACCGTCGGGCCGGAAGTAGTGGACGCGGGCTTTGCCGGGAGGGATTGCGGGATCGGTGCCTGTCGGTGGCCTGGAGGTCAGCAGGACGTCGCTGCCGGAGAGCTCCCAGAACTCGTTGCCTTGGGTGGCTGGGTCCACGTATTGGTTGGGACCGGGGTCCTTCAGATTGCCATTGTGCAAAATCAAGCCGACATTCTGTGCGTTGGCGGTCACGCCCACGTCGAAGTAGGCGCCGAAGCTATCCTTGCCGCTGACTGCGACAGGGCCCCCGGGGAAGTTATTGGGCTCGGTCGTGTCAAAGAATGCGTAGATCGTCCAGCCTGTATAGTTCCCATCCGGACGAAAGTAGTGAACGCGGATATCGCCCGCCGGAATGGGCGGGGTCGCTTGCGCCCATGCCATCGTGGTGCTTATCAGGCCGGCAAGGACAAACAATAGCAGAGCACCGAAGCGGCGTACCTTTTCGAAAGCGGTCATAACATTTCCTCATTGCGAAACAGTGACTTACGTCGATGTGAGGCAAAGTCCTTATCGGGTCTGCCGAGAAAGAAACAAAGCTGCGCGAAAGTTTAACCGCCTTTCGAGTTGCGTAAGGATGCACTCGAAGAATGATGGAAGAACCGACATTCGAAAGCGCCGAGGGATAACGCGGGGAGTGCCGATGCGGTGCCTTCCGTCTGCGGCTCGTTGGGCTGATCGGTGTTGGGCCTTCTCTTGGGCCGCGGCACCTTTATTTCATCCCAAGCACCTGAAGCTTCCACGGTCCCACGGAAGGGCGAGCCGGAAAGATTGATCGTGACCAGGAACTCTTCTTCGTCCGTATGGCGAATATAGCTCACCACGCGAGTCTCGTCGGTGTTGTGAATCCACACCGTGGTCCCTCGGAGCAGGGCTGGTTGGTGCTCACGAAGGTCGATGATGAACTTGTAAAAGCTGGGGAACTCCGGCCGCATTTGGCCTGCCTGCCACCAGACCTTCAGATTCTCAAATAGTGCCGGAGCGCCGGATTCGGTCGGATCCGACACTTCCATGCCGTTGTAGATCATCGGCACGCCGTCCAGGGTGAAGATGAGTGCCGCGGCGGCGAGCGACCCCTCGGCGCCGTAGCGTGCGAGGGCGCGCTGCTCGTCGTGATCGTCGAACATGCGCATATGCAGGGAGTGCCGGGGAAACAGCGTTCTCTCTCGTTCGAGAGTGGCTTGGAGAGAACTGGCCGGTGCGCCGTGCTCCATGATGTTATTCAGGGAACCCATCATGGGCCACGAGTAATCAAGGTCGAATGCGCTACGGAGCAGCTCGGGCTTCGAAGCCTCGGCAAGCAGCAGGATGCCGGGGTGGAGTCGATCCAACTCCTGACGCGCATTCTCCCAGAAGTCGGTGGGTATCTCGCCGGCCGCGTCGCAGCGAAAGCCATCGAGGTTGAAGTCTTTTATCCAGTAAAGGAGCATGTCGGTCATGTACCGGCGCAGTTGCGGATTGGCGTAGTTGAGCGCCGCTACATCGGTCCAGTCATAGGGAGAGAGCACCTTCCCTTGCGGGTCATGCTTGTAGAATTCCGGATGCGACATCATGACGCTATCGAACGAGGTGTGATTTGCCACGATATCGATAATGACTTTGATATGCCGTTGGTGCGCCTCGCCGATCAGGCGATGCAAATCGTCCTTGGACCCATAGCTCGGGTTGATGGCGTAGTAGTCGCGCACGGCATAGGGACTGCCTTCCGTCCCTTTCTTTTGCAGTTGTCCGACGGGGTTTAGCGGCATGAGCCAAAGCACGTTGACTCCAAGATGCTGTAGATCATCCAGCCTTTTGGTGATGCCATTGAGGTTCCCTTCAGGAGAGAACGAACGCGGGAATATCTCATAGATGACGCTCGACTCAAGTCCCGGTAGTGGTGTTCGCGCCTCCAGCGAGCTAAGCGTCTTGTTCACTGAACTGGGCGGAGCTGCTGGCACCTGCGCCGAAGCCGGGGCAAAAGCAAGCAAGCCACCTAGGAGGATCGAGATGATATCGCCGGCAAGCTTCTTCATGGTTGGAATCCGTAAGGCTGTTGACAGAGGAAGAGGTGGAAACTCCCAGCTAGGCAGCAGGCGGAAGACTGCCTACTGCCCCGCTGTAAGACTTAAAACACGAGCCGGGACGAAAGCTGAATCTGGCGAGCGGAGTTCTGCCTCGTTCCCAGAACCTTACCGAAGTTGAAGATGTCGCTCACGTTGCTGTTTGGACTGGTGAACTGGGGGGTGTTCAACGCGTTGAAAGCGTCCCCGTGGATTTCAAGCGCAAGACGTTCGCTGAGGTGCAGATTCTTCTGCAACCCCAGATTGATGGTGCGGAAGCCCGGGCCATACACCTGGTTCCTGCCCAACGATCCTTCGCGCGTATAAACGGTCACCTGATTCGCTCCTGAAACAGTTGGTATGGCATTCGAGAAAGATGCGGGGTCGAACCATCTTCCAGTGATCTGCTTGGAGTACGAGATCGGTGCAATCTTATCGGGATAATTGCCCATGCTGATAGATGCTCCTGTCGAGACTTCGAAAGGTTGACCTGTCGCAAACAGACCGATTAGGTTTGTTTGCCAGCCCCCAATCGCTAAGTCCAGGAATCTATTGGCAGAGCCGCCGAACTTCTGTCCGCGGCCGAAGGGAAAGTTGTAGACGGCAGAGCCACTAAATACGTGACGCTGGTCTTCGCCCGAGTTACCGTAGCTGGCAAGCGGGTTGTTCGGGAGCGCGACCACGGACCCGATGAAGGCACCACCGGAGTCATCCATGGCATGGGACCATGTATACGAAGCAGTCAGCAGGGCATTGCTTTGGCGATGCTCGTAGTGGGTCTGGAGCGCACTGTACCAGGAGATGCCGCCATACTCGTTTAGGGTGACGCCATACTGCGCGTCATTGGGGAATTTGAACGATGGAAAATTGAAGGTAGGGCTATTGATGGGGTAGTAGGTCGAGAGCCGGTCCGCATGGGCACCGACATAAGCAATGCTGATAAAGTCTCGGCTGCCTAGCTGTTGCTGCACCTGCAGATTGTATTGCTGTTGACGGCTGTGTTTGTTGTTGACGTCGATCGCAACACCCCCCAGACCCGCCGGCGGAGCAGCCGGGTTGAAATTCGTGAAGCCCGGCAGCGGAAGGGCCCCGGTCGCCGCCGTGCCGGTGGTATATCCCGGACAGGTATAAGGAGCACCCTTGGTCGTTTGACCCGTGAAGGTGATGCAGTAACCCTGGCTTGCGGAGTAATTCGCAGTGCCGCCGTAAGGAGGATTCTGGCCCAACTGGTTGCTGATGCCGCCGTAATCAGGGAAGTAGAAAATGCCATACCCACCATGAAGCGCCGTCTTGCCATCGCCGAAGACATCATAAGCGAATCCAACGCGTGGCGCGAAGAGAAGGTTATTTTGATTGACGATGGAACGCGGGATGCCATTCTGGCCCGCGAGCAGCAGATTGCCGGTAGTCGGGTCGAAGGCGGCTTGCTGGTCATGCTTCTCATAGGGCCAGGTAAGCAGATCGTAGCGAAGGCCGAGATTCAGCGTAAGCCGTCGGCCAATACGCCAATCATCCTGCGCGAAGACGGCATCCTCCTGGCTTTCGTTGGCAAAAAATCCATTCTGAGCACCGATGCTGTAGTTACCGACTCCACCCACGAGCAATTCGGAGGTCTCCCAGCCCGTAAACCCGGAGCCATTTCCGGTGATGTTGAAGAACCCCTTACCGGAGATGGGGCGAAAGAACGCGACCTCGCGACGCAGATACGTCCCGCCCACCTTGAGCGAATGGCTTCCGAGTTGCAGGTTGAGCGTGTCGGTAAACTCGTAAGTGTTCTGTGGAACGGCGAACAATCCATAGTCACCGGTGTATTCAAGTTGACCGTTATTGCCGCCGATCAGAGCGCCGCCCGATGTCTCCACACTGCGATTGGCATTCACGATTCCCAGATTGGCCGAAATATTCTGTCCGTAATTGGGTGGCTGATACCCGTAATCATCGCGGTTATACCCGAGCCTTGCCTCATTCACAATGGTTGTGTTGAACGTGCGGGTGTACCCTAGATCGTAGCCGCGGGCATGCACATAGGATGTACCAGCGTCGTGCGGAAGGTTGGGCCCGAGTTTCGATGTGCTTCCGTTGACGGAGTTGTCGTAAGAGAAGCGGAAAAAAAACAGGTCCTTAGGAGAAGCCGTCCAATCCGTACGAGCATTAAACCGGTTGTACTTAATCGCGGACTGTTGCTGGAATGAGTAGTTCTCGAGAACCTCGTTGGTGCGCGTGGGGAGAGGGTAGGCGTTGAGGTAATTGACGGCCGCCGGGTTCAGGCGAGCGGCTGGAATAATGTTGCCCGCAAACGGTTGGCAGGTCTGCGGATCGTAAATCTGACCCTTACTGTTCGCGGCTACATTGCTGTTGAGGACGCCCGCGTTCGGAACGCAAACGGGGAAAGTAGTCTGAAACTGTCCGTTGGTAAAGGCTGGATTGAGCAACTCCGAGAAATCGCCGGTACGCATCTTGGCTGTCGGAACGGAAGCCGTGCCGAGATTGCCGGGGAGCGACTCGCGTGTGCCCTCGTAATCTCCAAACAGGAAGAGATGATTCTTGATCAGCGGAAGGCCGGCAGCGCCCCCGTACTGATTACGATTGTAGGGAGGTTTAGGCACAAACGTGGGCAAGCTCGGGAACAGATAATTGTTATTCGCCGCGAACTTTCCACTGCGGTAAAACTCAAAGGCCGAGCCATGGAATTGGTTTGTGCCAGATTTGTAGGAAGCGATGATGAGGCCGCCGCCGCCGCGACCAAACTGTGCCGGAGCGACGCTGGTGTTAACCTTGAACTCCTGCGTTCCTTCCACCGGCGGAAAGAACAAAATGATGTTCTGAAGCCCGTCATTGTTGTCGATCCCATCCAGAATGAAGTTGTTAGCCTGGGAGCGTGAGCCGTTGACGGAAAGTTCGGTGCCGCCGTTTTCACCGTTCCGATTGGAGGGATCGTTGCTGGCCTCACCGACGACACCACCGGTAACGCCGGGGGTCAGGAGCGCGAGGTTCAGAGCATTGCGGCCATTGAGGGGGAGCTCGGTTACCTGCTTACCTTCGATCGTTTCACCAAGGGTTGGATCGGAGGTGTTAATCAACGCGGCACTGGTGTTCACCTCGATGGTTGAGGTAGCTTCGCCCGGAACCAGCTTGACGTTCAAAGTCTGGACCTGGGTGACGACCACGGCAAACGTGAGCGATTGCGACTGGAATCCAACGGCCTGGATGCGAGCGGAATAGTTGCCGGCCGGAACCGCGGCGATGTTCAATGCTCCAGCTTGACTCGTGGTTTCGACGCGGCTGCTTCCATTCTCGGTATTCGTCAGTGTAACCGTTGCTCCAGGTATAACGGCACCGGTTACATCGGTTACGGTTCCAACGATGCGTCCAGAATCGGACTGTCCAAACGCCGGGCAGCAAATCGCTTCTGTTCCGATAGCAATCAAAAGGGCGACGCCGCATAAAGCATTGCGATACGGGCTACTACTGAATAGTTTGGTAAAGCGTGATCTCATTTGGTCTCCGAGCGTATCTATTGCGGTTAACTTTATTGGGTGCTGTTTTTGTGAAGTTTCTAACCGAGAATGAAGTTCCACTTTGAGTAATGATCAGCGCAATGGATTTTAGTTCACTTAAATTCTGATTCCATATTGACGCGTAAGCCGCTCTTTATGAAGTGTTTGCGCGAATACATCGATTGCGGTCGAGCCCGCAATGCGGCACATGGAGTAGTATTCATTGGACCGGGTACGGAGGATGAGCCGTGTCGACGATGGAACAGGCTGATCGGATCTCTTTTGGGTTGTTCGAAGCGGATCTGCGAACGGGCGAGCTTTGGAAGGCGGGCCACAGGGTGGGATTGCCGGCACAGCCATTCAAAGTGCTCACAATCTTGCTTGGAAGATCGGGAGAAGTAGTAACCCGCGAAGAATTGCAGCTCAAGGTGTGGGGCTCAAATATAAATGTCGACTTCGACCGTGCAGTAGCGGGCGCTATCAATAAGATCAGGGGTGCGCTAGGTGATTCCGCCGAGAACCCTCGCTTCATTCAGACGCTTCCGAAGCGAGGGTATCGCTTCATCGCGCCGGTCACTTCGATGCACCCGACACTACGAAGCCATGGCGAATCCGAATCCACCCCATCTCCTGCTCTGCCTAATGATCGAGAGTTGGACACCCGACCCGTTGTTCTTGCCGAGAGAGATACTGAACTTGCATTGCCGTCAGCGAATACCTCCTTTGAGGCCGTACCGACTAGAGACCGGAACAGGTTGAGAAAGCGCGACGGGACCGTTCCTCTTTGGACGGCTATTGGTCTGAGCATAGCCGTGGCTTGCCTGGCCATATGCGTGATTTGGCAAGGGGGGAGACAGCGAGAAATAACACCCTTGCGGGTCGAGCAAATTACAGATCGAGGAGCGATTTCGACCGGACCGCCAAACTTCGAGAATTTGCTTACGTTAGCCACGGACGGCAATCGCATCTTGACCTCGGTAATGGAGAGTGGGCGTCCTCGGCTTTCCACGATCTCCTTGAGTACGGGGGAGGTAGAACCACTTTCGCTTCCGCAGGAATTATCTTCCAGTCTGCTGGCCGACATATCAAAGGACGGATCGAAGCTTCTGCTGAAGAGCCACTTGTCGTCGTCATCTGAGCAGCCGCTGTGGATTGTGCCTATTTCGGGTGGAAGTGCATTGCGTGTTGGCAATATCTTAGCGCATGACGCCTCCTGGATGCCTGACGGTTCCAGCATTTTATATGCGAATGGAAACGATTTGACCATCATCAGATTGGAAGATGGGTCGTCCACACCTTTCGCAAGACTGAATGGACGTGCGTTCTGGATGCGCTGGTCGCCGGACGGAAAGGCGATGCGCTTCACACTGCTGGATCCAGTCACCCATAGCTTCGGTATTTGGGAGTTGCAGGGTAAGGATAAAACACCGCGTCGGGTACCAACGCCCGACGCCAATCATCTCTCCGCTTGTTGCGGTACGTGGATGGCGGATGGAAGCTCTTATGTGCTCCAGGCTGGCGAGAACCTATGGGCTCTAAAACAAACTGGGCGCATTATGACGCCAACGCAGCTGACGAACGGTCCATTGCGTTTCCTGTCGCCCGTACCGGCACATTCCGGCTCCCGCATTTTTTTCATGGGCCTCGATAAACCACTAGGCATGCAGCAGTTCAGCGAGCAGGAAGGATTCCATCCGACCTCTTCCTTTCTGGCCAACGCAACCCGAGTCACTTACTCACGGGACGGTACATGGGTCGCTTGGACGGATAATAATGAGAAGTTATGGCGGGCGCGGGCTACGGATGGGTCCGAGAAGGTGCAGCTCGCCCCGGATTATCTTGAGGTCTTTATGGCGCATTGGTCGCCCGATGGGAAACAGCTAGCCTTGATGGCACGGGAGCAGGGAAAGATTTGGAGAACCTACCTGATCGACGCGGATGGAGGAACACCGGAGCCGCTTCTCAATGAGAATCGTAATGCCGCCGACCCCGATTGGTCCGCGGATGGCAAAAGTCTGGTATTCGGTCGGGAGCCTGACTTGATGGGCAAGGAGAGCGGATCGCACGCTATTGAGATTTTAAATCTCGCAACCACGACGACGAGTACCGTGCCCGGCTCGGAGGGCTTGTTCAGCCCGCGCTGGTCGCCGGATGGACACTGGATCGCGGCGCTCACACTCAACCAGAAGACTGTCATGATTTACGATGTGTCGAAGCAACGGTGGAAGGAACTCGCGAAGACAAGCGCGGCAGATCCGATCTGGAGCGCGGACAGTAAATCTGTGTACGTCCAGGCCTTTCTCGATGATAAACAGCCAATTCTAAGGATTGCCGTGGCAGACGGGAATATCAAAAAAGTCACCGATCTGAGCGCCTTTCGCGGCCTGGTTACCGTAAACTTCTTCTTTGGAGGGCTCACGCCGAAAAGTGAACCCATGGTTGAACCCAGGATAGGTACTGGAGACCTGTATACGCTTGATCTCAAGGTGCGGTGAAGCTGGTAATCATGGCCAAACCGCGATCTCGGCTTCATAACAGTCTCTAAAAGGTTCTGATCGAACTCGTGGATTCACGATCTCGGTATAGATCAAGGCTGCGCAAGGAAGACGCCTATCTCCTGCGCGCCAAGCTTAACTTCAACGACATCACGGTATGTCACCACGGATGCCTCATTACCCAAAACCGATTTCAAATGAACGCATCCGCTAAGCGAAGTCGAGTGTGTTGAGAGTGTAATTGTGCGCGAAGTTACATCGTTATTCAGAACAATCAGATAACGATCTTCAGCATGCGTCTTGGTGCAGTTACCGCTTTGGTCCAGACCGCGAGTGAATGCCAATGTATCGGCATCAGCCAGCAACAGACTTTGCGATCCGCGCTGCAAGGCCGGTGTATGCAGCCGAAGCTGTAAAAGGGTTTCCACCCAATGATGCATGGCTTCTTGGGAGGGTGTTCTACCCGCCGGTTCAAACGCGTTTGCTTTGTCGCTTCTAAAACCACCTGGAAAGTCTTTGCGATTGTCGGGGTCGCCGCCGCCGGTCATATCGATCTCATCACCGTAGTATAGCTGTGGCATACCGCGCATCGTTGCAATAAGGCCGACCGCAAGACGAAGCGAACTCACATCGGCTCCAGGTTGAGACAGGAATCGCTTCTGATCGTGATTGCCTATGAAGGTGACGAGGCGCTCGGGATGCGGGTAAAGTGTGTCTTCCCGTAGGACTTCGGCTATCGCCGTCATCGAAGCATGATGGGTCAGCGCGGAGCGAATCGCGAAGAACATCGGGTAGTCGAACGGCGTGTCGAGCAAGGTATCAAATGTTCCATCGCTTCCTGTGTTCGCGCGTCCGCCGGCAAAGAAGCTGGTGATGTGCGGATCTCCATGGAGAGCTTCCCCTACGTCGCTCAGCTTTGGGTAGAGGATGTGTAAGAGCTGATTGTAGTCATGCCAGAACCTACGGGGCACATAAGGGAATGTATCGATTCGAAGACCATCGAGACCAGCCGATTCAATCCACCATATCGCGTTCTGCACCAGATATTGCGCCACCAGGGGATCCTCTTGGTTGAGGTCGGGAAGTACGTCGGCAAACCAACCATCGAGCAGGACATGGCGACGCGATTCGGATGCTTTCGTGTCCGTCACGCTCGCAAAGTCGTCGTCCACCTTGACATGCGACGCGGGTGTGCCATGCAGCCAGGTTGGAGTCGGCGGGTCATCGGCCCAGGGTGACGCGGGCCCAACGTGGTTGGGTACCGTGTCGAGCACAATCTTCATACCGCGCGCGTGTGCAGCCGCCGCCAGCGCAACGTAGTCGGCCATGGTGCCGAAATGCGGATCGACCCTATACATATCGGTAGCGCTGTAGCCGTGATATGTCTGGCCGGACTGGTTGCGGCTATTGTCATAGAGCGGCGTTGTCCAAATGGTCGTAATCCCGAGTTGCTGTAGGTAGTCGAGATGCTGTTGAATGCCTCGAAGGTCGCCACCATGGTATGCGCGGGGAAGACCGCGATCATTTGGATCTCGAAACCCAGCAACGACATTATTTTTGGCATCACCGTTGGCGAATCTATCCGGCATGATCAGGTACATGACGTCAGCTGAGCTGAAGCCTTTCGGCTGCTGAGCCGCGGGACGCCGTGGAGACAATCGGTAAGGCGCAAAGGCACTGCCGAATCGATTGGTTGCCACCACCTTAAATGATCCAGGTTTAGCCGAGCCGCTTACAAGTGTGAGGAATGCCCAATGGCCATTCGCGGAAATGCTTTGCTCGGAAATATGCGCGGCGGTACCGCGCAAGGTGAACTTCGTTTCCTCTAAGTGCTCGCCATGAACCAACAGCAGCGAGTCAGGTAGGCGCGTGAACCAGTTTGGCGGGTCGATCTTCGAGATTATGGGACGCGACGTCTGCGCTGCGCACACATATGAGATCACCAGGATGAGTCTCGCGGATTTTCGCAGAGTGCCTTGTATAAACCTCTGAACGTCTTCCGATATGCTCTTCATGTATCAGATCTCATCATACGGTCGTTCGGAAATTGCGAGTCGGCCGGATGGAACAAGCCGAAAAGTCGACGGCGCGGGCGAGTGCAAGTTTATAGCATCAGCCAGCGGTTTACCGAAGAAGGTCCAGCGCCGAATGCCGAAGGGTTATGTCTGCAATATCCTGCATCTGCGCCTTCGTGGCTCCGCTTGCATTTTGCACGATCAACCCCAAAAGAATAGTTGCGAGATAACGAGCAAAGGCCGGAACTTCCGTTTCTTCCGTCAACGCTCTAGCCATTAAGCTTCTTCACGCCGCTCCTGCAACAGAAGTTGGGCCCCTGGTGCGCATCTGTAAAAGGTAGCTACCGTACCGGTTCTGCCGTCGAGCTGGTCGCCAGATCTCCCATAATCGAAGGTCATTTGTAGCTTTTGCCCTTCGCCCATCAGTAGCAGTGTTTTTGTATTCGACTTTTTTATACGTATCTTAAGTTTATGCTCCACAAATGTGGCACCGCAAAGGGACAGCGCCCTGGCCTATGGCAAGGTGAAGTACACCGCCGCGATGTGGATGGCGGACCAAGCTCGCAAGCACCCGGATCTGCGATTCGTCACGATAAGTCTTGGAAACACCCAGGGCACAGAGATTGCAAACTCCATGCCCGTTCCGGTACGAATCCTGATGCAGTACGTCCTGATGCCGATCATCGTCCCCATGCTCGGCCTGGCGCACTCGCTCCAAACTGGCGCTGAGCGAATCGTAGCCGGGCTGACCGATTCATCTCTTAAGAGCGGAGTCTTCTATGCAAGTGCGGAGAGTAAACTTACCGGACCGGTCATAGAGCAAAGCGAAATCTTCTCAGATTTGGCGAATCTAGCTTTTCAGCACAATGCGGATGAAGCCATTCACAAATTTTTATGAGAATCGCCTCTTGGTCGTTCTGTGAGATCGACGAAGAGGAGCCTGCGAGAGCTATCCGATCCTATGTAACTTAGGAACCATAGCCAAAGACGTTATAATACTGGTAGGTCGATACAGCAGCGAGCCCCGCATACAACCGTTTTGTCGAATATAATTTTCCCGCGACTGCGCTCGATGGCGAGTTTCGCAATCGACAATCCTAAACCCGCTCCGGTTCGCGCCGCGGTTTCCGGCCTTCTACTTGTAAAAAACCTTTCGAGGATCTTATCGTGTTCGCCATTCATGATGCCGGGACCGGCGTCATGAACACAAACCCTCTCCATACCGCATCCATTTTGTTGAATATGGGAATAGCTTACTTGCACGCTAGAACCAGGCGGAGAAAACTTGATCGCATTATGCAGGACATTAAGAAGGGCGACCCGAATGAAACTACGGTCGGCACAAATCTCATGTCTAGGTGTATCTCTATGTTCTTCAATGAGGGTGATGCATCGTTCTTCAGTCACCACCTCAAGAAGATTGATTATTTCTTTTACTATTTCCGGCAGGGTAATTAGTTGCTCCGTGTCGCCGGTCTGCTGAGATTCCGTTCTTGCCAGGATTAATAGACCGTCGATCGTCTGGTTCAGCCTGACGGTTTCTTCCAACATGCTGCTGATTGCGTCTCGTAACCCAATCTCACCGTGCGTTCGCTCGATGGCCACTTCTCCCGTAGCCCGCAAAGCGGCCAGGGGTGTACGCAATTCATGAGCGGCATCGGCGGTAAACCTCTGGAGTTCTCCAAACGCACGTTCAAGCCTATCCAAAAGCAGATTCAAGACGCGCGCCATATGGCCAAGCTCGTCAGCATCGTTTTCTATCGTTAGGCGATCACTCAAATTGCTTGCTGTTATTCTTTCCGCGCGACTCGCCATGGAATCGAGAGGGCGTAAGGCTCGTTTCGCTATCGAGTATCCCGAAAAAGCGGCTGCGATCAGCGCAACTGGCAGAGCTAACAACAGCACTATAAAGAACTGCAACATGCGGCTTGTGATCGGCGCCAGATTGTAGCCAAGGCGAATGAGAACAAGCCGGCCGTCCACCGGATGGACATGACTTATCAAAAAAACTCGGGAACCATCGCTTAGTTGTACGGTTCGCTCATTGAACGACGACGTACCCTCGCCGGGGAAGAGGGTATCTCCCAGAGCCTGGCTTTTCAGGGTTGCGCTCCGATACAAAACAACTCCCGAGAGGTCCTGGACCTGCATAAACCGATCTACAAGTAAGCGGTTCTGAGGCCGAGCAAAATAATTCTGCCTAAGCTGTAAAGTGCCTTCGGAATCGAAGCTCAATAAGCCTTCGACTGTCTCTACGTCTTCCACTTCGTCATGGTACATTTGTCGTTGTAAAAGCGCATATTGAAACACGAAGACGAACGCTATGTAGACGATTAAGATGCCGGCTAAAACGGCTACATACCAGAGCGTGAGGCGCGTCCGTACACTGCGAAAGGCTGTTCCTCTCATGATTGTGGCTCGCGAAGAGTAAACCCTACACCGCGGATCGTCTGCAATAGCTTAACCTCGAAGGGATCGTCTATCTTTCGTCGAAGGCGAGTCATCTGAACATCAATTACGTTGTCGATCGGGGTAAAGCGAGACGTCTCGCGCCATACGTCGCGTGAGAGCATCTCGCGCGATACAGTGCGTCCTCGATTGTCGACTAAATAGAGTAGAAGGTCGAATTCGCGTTGAGTAAGAACCAGTTCCACTCCAGACCGCGTCGCCGACCGCGCTTTGACGTCAACGACAAGATCAGCCAATCGGACGCTTGAAAAGACGGTTGCAGTCTTTCCTCGACGCAACAGCGCTTCAACGCGAGCAAGAAGCTCCGCAAAAGAGAAAGGCTTGCCGAGATAATCATCAGCCCCTGCTTTGAGACCGAACACGCGATCTTTTACTTCGTTGTGGGACGTGAGAACCAAGACGCGTAGCTCCAGATTCTGTTCACGAATCTGAAGCAAGATGTCAATGCCATTCCTGCCGGGCAGTGTGAGATCGAGGATGAGCAGGTGAGGGCGAAAGCTATATACAAGAAAAAAGCCTTCCTCGCCGGAACTCGCGACACGGACCTCGCAGCCGAGGCCTTCTACTTCGGAGCTGATCGCCTTCGCCATCTTCGCATCGTCCTCGACGATGAGGACGCGATGCCGAGCCGCATCTATAGTCAAGACGTAACTCCTTACCTCCAATGATGTCTGACGCGATTGGAATCGACAAGCCTGCGACGCCGTTGTCAGGGATTTGTAAGGAAATGTAAGGCTATCCTTTGATCAACTAAGCAGACCAAAGAATGAATGCGGCATCGAAGTAAGCGGCGAATGCATCCGGTGACTGAGATTTCAGACTACGACTGGTCTATGAATTTGCGATATTCATAATCGCGAGATTCTTCAGCATACCGCTCATTCGCCGCTGGAGAGCTCCTCTTGAAAGAAGAATCGAAGAAACATCCTAAACGCCTGCTTCTAATTGGGGTATGCTGCATTGTCGCGGTAGCTCTCGCCGTCTTCCGGGTGCGTCGCGGGCATAAACAACCTGAAGCGACCGCAGTGGAAGCTGCCCCACCAGCCGTATCGACAGCCACGGCGCAGAGGGGTTCCATTTCAAACCAACTCACGGTTGCAGGTGTGTTCCAGCCCTTTCAGGAGATCGACGTTCACGGTAAAGTTTCCGGGTACATCCGTCGCATCTACGTCGACATTGGTGATCGGGTCCGTCAGGGGCAAACTCTTGCAGTGTTAGAGGTACCGGAGTTGCAGGCCCAGGTGGCCGGTGCACAGGCGGGGATCACCCAGACACAGGAGAATATCCAGCGGTTACAAAACGAGGTTTCGCGCGAGCAGGCCGGATATGCCGCCGTGCATGCAAGTTATGTCCGATTGAAGAAGGCCTCCGACCAGCAACCCGGATTGGTGGCGGCCCAAGAAGTGGACGATGCTCTGGCGAAGGACCAATCGGCCGCGGCTCAGGTAGACGCCGCCAAATCGGCCGTGGCCGCCGCCGGGGGCCAGCTTGGCGTTTCTCGCGCCGAGAGCCTGCGCGTCAGCAGCATGGAGCAATATGCTACGATCACGGCGCCCTACAACGGAGTCATTACGATGCGCTACGCCGACACGGGCGCACTTATTCCCGCCGGCACCGCGGAAGGGCTCAACCAAGCCGTGGTAAGGCTTGCACAAAGCGACGTTCTTCGCTTGAGAATGCCTATTCCGGAGCGGGATGTTCCCATGGTGCACGAAGGCTCGACCGTGTCGGTTCACGTACAGGCGACGGGACAGCAATTCTCCGGCACCGTGATTCGTTTTACCAGGGATGTCTCTAACGCGACGCGCACCATGATGACCGAAGTCGATATAAAGAATCCTGCTCTCACCCTCACGCCGGGCATGTACGCCGATGTGACGTTCGATCTTGAGCAGCACAATAATGCTCTTATCGTTCCCGCAAGCGCCATCATTCAGGGCGATCAGCCCTCCGTCATGCTCGTCGACGGCAACAACATGGTTCAGAAGCGGCCCGTCAGTCTCGGCATCAGCGGAGCAAACTCTCAGGAGATCAGCTCCGGTCTACAGCCTGGAGATCGCGTCGTGATTGGCGGCCTCTCAGCGCTCCAACCCGGCGAGAAAGTCACACCTCAGGCAGTACCCAATAACCTGGCCAATTACCAAAAAGAGAACGCCAAGGGGGGTCAGTAGCCATGTCTTTCTTCGCGATTCGTTATCCATTCTTTATCCTCATGGTTTGCCTTATTGTTGTGGTTGTCGGCGCGGCGGCGATCGTCGGCATGCCCGTCGACCTGTTTCCTCCAGTCAAGATCCCTGTAGTCGTCGTGGCAACCTTCTACTCCGGCATGCCGCCGGAGCAGATCGAATCCGATATCACGGACAGCGATGAGCGCTTCTTTACTTTAGGAAGCAACATCAATCACATTGAATCGCGCTCCATGAGCGGCGTCAGCTTAATCAAGATCTACTTTCAGCCCGGAACCGATCCAACCGCGGCCGTCAGTAACATCTCCAATCTCGCCATGGCAAACCTGCGGCGACTTCCACCCGGTACGCTTCCTCCTGTTGTGCTCAGTTTCGATGCCGCAAACCTTCCTGTTTGCCTCATCACTCTCAAAGGCGCGGGAATGAACCAGACCCAACTTAAGGACATCGCTCAGTTCAGCGTTCGCAATCAGGTAGCCAATGTTCCCGGCGCGTCGGTCCCTCAACCTTACGGCGGAACCTACCGTCAGATCATGGTCTATGTCGATCCTCTGAAGCTCGAAGCTTCACAACTTGGAGTCATGGATGTCGTCCATGGAATTAACGATTCCAACCTGATTCTTCCGGCCGGCGATGTAAGGATAGGCCCGAAGGATTACAACATCTACGCCAACAGCCAGGTCGCTACTCCGAACGATGTCAACAGCATCCCCTTGAAGACAGTCGGGAACGCGTCCATTCTGGTTGGCGATGTCGGACACGCCGTTGATGGAGGACAGCTTCAGACGAACGTCGTGCGCGTTGATGGGCAGCACTCGGTGTACATCCCAGTGCTTAAACAAGGTGGGGGTTCAAACACCATCACCATCGTCGATGGCATTCGCAAGGCGACGGCGCATTTACTGGACATACCGGAAGCTCTGAAAACAAGCGTCGTCTTCGACCAATCGGTGTTTGTTAAAACTGCCATTAAGAATGTCATTAGCGAAGGCGCGATCGGTCTTGCTCTGACCGGCGTTATGATTCTGCTGTTCCTCGGGAATGTTCGGGCGACCATTGCTGTCCTCCTCTCGATCCCGATCTCCTGCATTGCCACCTTCCTCATCCTGAATGCCTTCGGCGATTCGATCAACACGATGGTTCTGGGCGGCATGGCGCTCGTGCTGTCCCGTTTAATCGATAACTCCGTCGTAGTTTTGGAGAATATCTTCCGTCACTTTGAAATGGGCGAAGACAGCATTAAAGCATCGCAGGAGGGAGGGAAGGAGGTCGCTCTGGCCGTCCTGGCCGCGACCTTCAGCACGGCAATCGTCTTCTTCCCCGTTGTCCTGCTTACAGGTGTCAGCAAATATCTTTTTACCGCCCTTGCGCTTGCCGTCGTCATAGCCCTGTTCTGCTCTTATGTTGTAGCCATGACCGTGGTCCCGCTCTTCTGCTCACGCTTTATCAAACATACCGGGCACGGTAATGAGCACGAGGCCGCGACCGAAACCGATCCCGCGCCGGAACACATGAGCTCCGGTCATGGCAAGCGAAACCTTTTCGCGCGGATTGTCTATGGATTCAATCGAGGCTTCGGTTGGCTGCAGGGACGCTATGACAACGCCATTCATTACTGCCTGGGCAGACCGGGTCTGGTGATTGGGGTCTTCTCTATCTTCGTTGTGCTCAGCTTTGCGCTTTCCCCATTTCTAGGCCGAGCCTATTTCCCGCGGACCGATCCAGGGCAGTTCGTCATTAGCGTCAAAGCCCCCACCGGTACACGGATAGAGCTTACCGATCAATATATCGCCCGTGTCGAAGACGAAGTCCGCAAGGTGGTGGCCCCCAAAGACCTGAACATGATCGTCTCGAACATCGGCGTCACGCCTGATCTCTCCGCCATTTACACCTCAAACTCCGGCATGCATACGGCGTTTGTGCAGGTCAGCCTCAACGAAGAACATAGCCTCAGCAGCTTTGAGTACATGGAGCGCGTCCGCACCAAACTAGCCGCCGATCTACCTTCCGTGCAGACTTACTTTCAGTCCGGAGGTCTCGTCGACTCGATCGTCAACCAGGGTCTTCCCGCGCCGTTCGACATTCAGGTCAGCACCAACAATATGGAAGGCGGCTATGCCGTCGCCGAACAACTCGCGCAGAAGTTGCGCGCCCTCCACGGCGTCAGCGATGTGCTCATTCCTCAAGATATTGATTACCCCGGTCTCGCCCTCAACATCGACCGTCAACAGGCGAGCCTTGAAGGCCTGACCCCGAAGACCATTGTCGATAGTGTCATCACGGCCATGACCTCCAACGGCCAGGTTGCGCCCAGCTACTGGATCGACCCTAAGACCGGCAACAACTATATGCTAACCGTGCAATACCCGGAGACCCAGGTCCAAACTCTTAACGATTTCAAGCAGATTCCGCTCCGATCCGCCGACGGAAAGAATACGACGCCTCTCGAATCCGTAGCATCCATCAAACCCATCAATACGCCGACTGAGGTCGATCACTATCAACTGCGTAGAGTCTTCGATGTCTACGTTATGCCCAAAACAGAGGATTTATCAATCATCGATAAGGACGTTCAAAAGATAGTCGACGGCGCGAACCCGCCAAAGGGAACGAAGCTCACCATTCGCGGGTCCGTCAACAATATGAACGAGTCCTTCAAATCGTTCGCCATCGGACTGATCCTCTCAATCGTGCTTGTCTTTCTTATACTTATGGCTCAGTTCGCCTCGTTCGTCGACCCGTTTATTATCTTGCTTGCCATCCCACCGGGCATCTCGGGGGTCATCCTCTTTCTTCTGCTCACCCACACCACTCTCAACATCATGAGCTTGATGGGCGTGCTCATGATGACGGGAATCGTCGTTTCGGACAGCATCCTGATCGTCGAGTTTGTAGGCCAGCTGCGAGAGCAAGGACTTAAGCTCGAAGAGGCTATTATCACCGCCTGCAAAGTACGTTTGCGACCTATTCTGATGACGACCCTCGCCACCGTTCTCGGTCTTATCCCCATGGCTCTCGCACTTGAGGCTGGAAGCGAGCAATATGCCCCGCTTGCCCGCGCCATTCTTGGCGGTCTCACGGTATCGGGCGTCGTCACCGTCTTTCTTGTGCCAAGCGCCTATCTCGTTATTCATCGACGTATTGAAGCCGGAAAAGAAAAAACCGAACAAGCAACAGGCCAGAATCAGCCGCAAGGATCGGAGGTGGCCGCGTGAGAAGCGTTCTCGTTCTCTTCCTCCTTGCCGGGTTCATGGCCGGGTTTGCTCAGACAATATCGGCACCCTTTCGGCAAGCACCTCCACTCAACATCACTTCGTCTCGCCTGGCGGTGCAAACCACTCAGCCGGACGCGAAAGCTCCGAATTCCTCCTCGCAGGGACCCGCGCAATCACAGAAACCGCTGCTCGACCCCGCGACGCCGAGCACACCGATCTCCCGGTCTGAAGCCGAAGCCCTCGCTCTTAAAAACAATCCTCGAATCACTGCCAGCCGCCTACTCTCCCTCGCAGCCGGGCAGGTCACCCGCGAGACAAGGGCCGCCGAGTTACCCCAGGTCTACGCTGCTCTCACGGCTGAGAAAGCGGAGGATGCAAGCCGAATCGGTGCCGCACCGGCCTTGCTCACAAGTTCACGTCTCTACACTCATGCCGCCGGCGGCGGCACCTTTTCTCAGTTGCTTACCGATTTCGGGCATACGCGGGATCTTGTCGCAACCAATCGCCTTCAGCAGAAGGCGCAGGATCAAACCACCCTGGCAACTCAGCAGGATGTGCTTCTGGCAACCGATGAAGCGTTCTACAGGCTACTCGACGCACAATCCTTGCTCGATGTCGCCAAGGCCACCGTTGAAGCTCGTGGAAGCGTACAGAACCTCACTCAGGCACTTACTAAAAGCGCGTTGAAGAGTGATCTTGACCTCAATATCGCCTCAGCCGATCTCTCGCAATCGCAGATCTTGCAGCTTGACGCGGAGAACGCCGTTGCTTCCGCCAGCACTGCATTGGCTGCCGTACTCGCCGCACCCGTCGACATCCTTTACCGGGCAGTCGAGGATGCGAACGCAGCACCGCCGGCACCGCCGGAGACCGACAGCTCCGCCGCTCTTAATGCCGGCGCGCAGGCGCAACGACCGGACCTGCAATCGCTCCGATTGAACGCTCAAGCGTTTGAAAAGTTTGCGCGCGCTCAGCGACTTCAACACCTCCCCACTATCTCCGCCTTGGCCACGGGCGGCATCACTCCCATCGGCGTCGACGGCGTCTTCGTGCCGCATTGGTTCGCCGCTGGGGGCGTCAATCTTTCCGTTCCAATTTTCACCGGCTTTCGCATCGATGCCCAGGCCCAAGAAGCTCGACTGCGACAGCACGCCACGGAAAAACAAGCGCAGGACCTCTCCGACAGCATCGCCCGCGACGTCAGAATCTCAGTTCTAAACGCCCAAACAGCATTCCGCCGCATTAGCGTTGCCGACCAGTTTCGCGTCCAGACAGCGCAGGCCCTCAGCCTCGCCCAGACCCGGTATAAATTGGGGCTCAGCTCCATCGTCGAACTCAGCCAGGCGCAACTGCAAAGCACACAGGCCGCGGTTGCCGCCGTCAACGCGCGGTACGATTACCTTCTTTCTTTACGTTTCCTCGACTACTCGCGCGGACAGCTCGCGCCCTAGGACACACAATCCGGTTCGAGCACACTGCGTAAAAAGGGCAACCGTTTAGAGGAGAGATAAGCACGATGGACCCAAAATTGAAAATCAAAACAATACTGTTTGCCACGGACTTTTTCGAGAACTCCCGTCTGGCACTGGATTATGCCGTTGTCTTTGCGCAACACTTCGAAGCGTCCATCATCATGCTGCATGTCGCTTTGCTTTCCCAAGCAGCGCGAGAAGCGGAGCTGGAGATCTCAGGACCCAGCGTCACCAGAAAAGCGGCCGAGCAGCGTCTGCACACCCTCGCCGAAGGTGTGCGGCGCGTCGGTCTGCACGTCGACACTCACGTGATCGACGGCTTCGCATGCGAGGTCATCCTAGACTCGATTGACACCTACAAAGCCGACCTTCTTGTACTCGGCATCCACGGCGTGCATCGTGGTCTCGCTCATCTCCTGATCGGCTCCAACACGGAAAAGATTCTGCTGGCTTCTACTTGTCCCGTGCTCACGGTAGGGGCCCACGTTCTCTCCGGTTTCGATTTAAAAACTAACTTACAGGAGATCCTGTACTTCTCCGACTTCACCGCTGAAGCCACCGCCGCGGCGCCCTACGCCCTTTTTCTCGGTAAAGAGTTAAACGTACCAATCGATCTATGTCTTCTTATGCCACCGGCGGCGGAAACTGATGACCGGCTGCACAATAAACTTGCGGAAGAATACTGCCAAGTTATGCGTACAGCTGTTAGAGACGAGGAGCAGGAGTGGTGCACACCGGCCTACCAGCTTGATCGCGGCTTAGAACTCGACCAGATCGTCGATCGCGCCGAAACTCAAAGCGCCGGTCTCATCGTCCTTGGAACGCGCGCAGAGTCCCAGTTGGGCCGGCACCTGCATACCAGCTTCGCTTATCAGGTGTTAGCGCGTGCGACATGCCCCATCGTCACGGTTCGCCACAAAGAGGCCACGGAAGAGACGGAACTCCGATGAGCATTCTCTTGTTTTCCACACTCATCTTTATCACCTCCGCGGTCGCCGGTTTTCTCGGGGCGCTCACGGGTCTCGGCGGAGGTGTGGTAATCGTGCCCGTGCTGGCCCTTCTCTTCAAAGTGGATATTCGTTACGCCATCGGAGCGTCGCTTGTCTCTGTCATTGCAACCTCCTCCGGTGCTGCCATCGCATACGTTCGGGAAGGTCTGTCCAATATCCGTATCGGCATGTTCCTCGAAGTCGCCACGACCCTGGGTGCTCTGTTAGGCGCATACCTTACGGCAAAGGTTTCGAATCACTGGATCGCGATGGTGTTCGGTGCCGTCCTACTCTACTCCGCCGTCGCATCGTTTCGCGGCAAGGCTGATCGGGTAGACGCCGCTGCAAAGGTGACGAATCCGTTCGCCGAGAAGCTGGAGCTATCCGGAACGTATCCAGGTCCAAACGGTGGAGAAACCTACACCGCGCAGCGTGTGCCCCTCGGCTTCAGTATCATGTTCGGCGCGGGAACCCTCTCCGGTCTGCTAGGCATCGGTTCGGGTGCCGTCAAAGTTCTGGCCATGGATCAAGCCATGAAGCTGCCGTTCAAAGTCTCCACCACCACGAGTAATTTCATGATCGGCGTCACTGCCGCCGCCAGCGCGGGAATCTATCTCTCGCGCGGATACATCGACCCCGGCATCGCCATGCCGGTCATGCTCGGCGTTCTCGTTGGCTCGCTTGCTGGAACGCACCTCCTCGTCAAAGCCGGGGTTGGCGCCCTGAAAAGCCTGTTCGGCGTGGTTATTGCCGTGCTCGGCTGCGAAATGATCTACAGCGGCATCACGGGAAAGATTTGATGAGCCGACCTACCGATCAGGATCTTGACGTTGACGTGGCCGGAATGCTTCGCATCGGCCTCACGCTTGCTACCCTTGTCGTTGTCATGGGAGCAGCTCTGCTGCTCCGGCACCCATTAGCCGCAGTTCCGGACTATGCACACTTCCATGCGGGCGATCCAGCCCTACGCTCCGTTACAGGCATTCTCCAGGGAGCTATCGATCTCACACCGAGAAGTGTCATTCAGTTGGGCCTGATCCTGCTTATCGCCACGCCCGTGGCTCGTGTCCTGTTCTGTATTGTAGGATTCGCTCGCCAAAAGAAGTCCCTATACGTTGCCGTAAGCACGATCGTTCTGGCGGTTCTCGTCTATAGCTTTATAAAGGGAGGACGATAACGATTACCTTGCCTACGCACACCTTCGGCCGATTGAAGCAGCGCAACCGGATCCCTGGCGATGTACCTGTTAGTACGAACATCTAGCAATTCCGCAAGGCCTTCGGATCGGACTGGCTATAGTTCTGATGCCCTTTTCGTGCCGCTACGATCTCAGGATCAAAGATGTTAGGCCGCCCCTCCGGCGTTCGTTTTGGGCGAGAAAAGCGAATGGAATGCAAACCAAGCATAGAAATCCGAAATACCCGTAACACATCCACATAGACGTACAGTTGGGCCTGTGCGTTCAGGGTAGTGTTGGTGAGCGAAAGGGCGCGAAGCGCGTTATTGTGCGGGCCTGACCAGCATGAAGACTCAGACGATCGGTAAGCAGCCGTAGGTCGCGGCGGAATAATCAGCTTGCGCCGGTGTAGGAGTGGACGGCACTATTGCGGTGGGTTTGTAGATGACGCTGCGCAATGGTATTTGCGGCGGTGATGCCAATGGAGCCGCCTACGTTGCGTAGGAAATTGAAGATGCCGCTTGCATTGCCAGTCTCTCCCTTGCCCAATGTGCCGAGCGCCACTTTGAGAGTGGGACGAAGATCATGGAGAGACCCATTCCACTGACTGTAATGGGCCAGAACAGGATGTTGGAGAGATGTCGAGCGTCAGCTAACCAAGCCAGAACCAGATAAGCCCAGCACCGTAAATCCAGCGGCAACTATCCAACGAGGGTCCAATTTGGAAACCATAACACCCACCGCGACCGAAGCTACTACCGAGCCAGTCCGCGCAGGCTGACAGCGAACCCCGAGGCCGTGGCGCTGTAGCCGAGCAGGGTCTGATAAAAGACCGGAAGAATGGGGGTCAAGCCATACAACACTGCGCCAAGCGCAAAGATGAGCAGACAGCCGAAGGCGAGATTGCGATTCGAAAGCGCGCGCAGGTTGACGACCGGTTTGTCATGGAGAAACTCGCGTAACAAAAATATAACAAAAGATATAACCAGAATACTGGCCGCCCACCAAATGCGCGCGTCGCTAAACCAGTCGTCTTCCTGACCCTTATCAAGGATGACTGCAGGCAGCCTATCCAAAGGCCGAGCAAACCAAATCCCCAGCCGTCGAATTTTCCTGGTTTGGCGCTTTGAAACTCTGGCGGATCCTCCAGAAACTTACTTTGCAGCAGCAGAGCGAGTATGCCTACCGGAATGTTGATATAAAACGCCCATCGCCATGAGATTGCATCCGTGAGGATAGCCGCCGAACGCCGGCCCGAGCACAACGCCAAGAGCATACAAACCAAGCGCCTGGCCTTGTTTTTCCGGCGGAAAGCTCTCCAATAAAATCGCTTGTGACAGCGGCTGCAAAGCACCTCCACCCGCCCCCTGAATAGCCCGAGCAAGCAGAATGAAAGCGAGCGTAGGAGCGATGCCGCAAAGAAAGGATGCGACCGTGAAGACAACAATCGACGACATCAGAAATTTCTTACGACCGAAGCGCTCCGAGAAGTAGTTGCTAGCGGGAAGAAAAACGGCGTTCGCCACCAGATAGACGGTCAAAACCCATTCGCTTCATCAGTGGTCGATGCTGTACTTCCCGCGATGTAAGGAACAGCCACACTTGCGATAGAAGTGTCCATCACCTCCATGAAAGTCCGATCATGACGGAGATCGCGATCAGCCAAGGGCTGTGACTGGGCTTCCAGCCGGAATCGTTGGGCGGCATCACTTCCGGCTCCTGGATGCGGAACACCTCATCGCAGCCATACCTTCGGCTTCACGCTCATGCCGGGCGCGAGACGCTGGTAGCCGTCTTGTCCTGGCTTGATACGGATACGCACCGGCAGACGTTGTACGACCTTAACGTAGTTACCCGTCGCGTTCTCCGGCGGCAATAGACTGTAAACAGCGCCGCTCGCGCCTGATTCGAGATCAATAAATGCCTGTCGCACATCTTGATCCACCTGTCCGCGCAGATCGTCGAACTCGGCTTTGCGTTGACAAATGAAGCGTTGGCTTGTTCAATATTGCCATGGATGCGTCCGCCTTCATACAAGGGAATTAGCAAGGTGCCGGAAACATTGAAGACGCCGATGGACTTATGGGTTGGGGTAATGCCCGCGGCACCAAAATCCGCGCTGACAGAAACAGCGGGTGCTCGCTCGGCCTTTGCGGCTTGGACCGCGGTCTCGGCGGCATGCATTCCAGTCTCGGCGGCTCTCAAATCCGCTCGCTGCGCCTGAGCGCGACGCAGTGCAACTTCTTGAGAAAGGCCGGTCAACGGAGAAAAGCGATAGGCATCCACTGAGTTGAAGGGTTGGCCCAACGGCAACCCGATGATACGCGCCAAGCGCAGCTTCTGCGTTTCCAGAGCGCCTTGCAGAGAACGCATTCTTTGCTGTTCCGTCTGCAACTCCACCAGAGAGCGGGTTACGTCTACACGCGTGGCCAGACCCGCTTCCAGCCTATCCATGGCCTGCCGACAGACGGCCTGAAAGCTCTGCACCTGGGCCGCGGCGGCTTCCAGTCTGGCGCCTGTCGCGATGAGTTGAAGGTAAGAGCCGCCTACCGCGAGAACGATCAAGTCGCGCGTGTCGCGCGCCTATTGCAGGCTTGCACCGACATTTCGGTGGTACCGTGGTAATTCCTGATCTTAACAAGGTCGAAGACGGACTGGTTCAGCCGGGCGGCGCGCGCATCGTAGCAATACACCTTGATTAGGCCGCCCGATCACAAAGCCATGCCTACGTGAAACATGGCTTAATGCGTCAAGCGACCGGCACCCTTGCCTCCATTGGAGGATTTCGTTTTGAACCATGAACGTAACGCCTGAGCTTCCCTGAAGCGGTCTTATAGCATCCATGCGGTATGGCTCTCGCACTCGTCTTCAATCCAGGCAGCAACTCCTTGAAGTTCGAACTGATCGAGTTTTCGGATGATCAACAGATCGCCTCCGAAGCGGTCAAGCTGGCGAGCGCGGCGCTAGACGGCATCGGCAACCAAACGAAGCTCTCCGCCTACGAAGGCCGTACAGTCATAGCGGAGCAGAACACTGAAGCGCCAGACATGACTGCCGCGGTACGGGTGGCTCTGACTTGGTTGCAAAATCAACAAGAGGTGGCGGGAAAGTTGAAAGAAATCAACTTTGTCGGCGTTCGCGTGGTGCATGGCGGAAGTCTTTTTAGCGGCGCGACCCGCGTTGACGGCGATGTTCGTCGCGGTATCGAATCGCTCGAAGAACTGGCACCACTGCATAACCAAAGCTCCCTCGACATACTCGATGTGCTCTCAAAGGAACTTGGTGGAACGCCCGTCTTCGTCACTTTCGACACAGCATTCCATCGCACCTTGCCGGAAAAAGCCTGGCGTTACCCGATCGAACGCGAAACAGCCGATCGCCACGGTGTACGAAAGTTCGGTTTTCATGGCCTGTCGCATCGCTACATGCTGGAGCAATATGCGCATGTCCTCGGCAAACGCAAGGAGGAGCTTTGTTTGGTGACGCTGCACCTCGAAAGCGGGTCTTCGGCATGCGCCATCTCCCAAGGCGTCTCCGTAGACACGACGATGGGCCTTACGCCGCTTGAAGGCCTGATGATGGGATCGCGCTCCGGCAGCATTGACCCGGCGATACTGCCCTACTTGATGGAAAAGGAAAAGCTGAGCGCGCCGGAGGTGCTCAGCTTGCTCAATAAGCGCTCAGGCATGCTGGGGATCGCAGGCGGAACGCTCGATACTCGGGAATTGGTGAAGCGTAACGATGAAGCAGCCACGCTGGCGCTCGCGATGTTCAGCTATCGTGTAAGGCTGGCGGTGGGTGCCTACTTAGCAGCGCTGGGAGACGTGGAAGCTGTTCTCTTCGGCGGCGGGATCGGCGAAGACTCGCCCTGGCTGCGCGAGGAGGTTTGCAACGGTCTGCAGGGTTGGGGACTGGAACTAAACCGCCAAATCAATGAGCAGTCGATTGCGGGTATGGCACGGATCACGCGTGAGAATTCGCGACTACAGGCTTGGGCAATGCCTGTCGAGGAGGGTCTACAGATCGCACGCGAATGCTGGATGGCCTTGCAGAACGAGAAGTAGCAGTACACCCCATAATTTTCGTCGCGCGAGCGTGCAAGAGTCTTAGCTATCCACGGACAACTCCCCCCGTGCCTGCCCTGCGGGTAGCGAGATGTTGGCGAAACTGCAATTCTTTTGCCTGCTGTTGCGATTGCATCACGAGGTTCTGCGCGTCCAGGAGATGGCCGGTCATCAGGCGGAAGGCACGCTTTGCATCACGGCTCTCGATTGCCGCTAAAATAGGCCGGTGAAACTCGAGGGTATGCTCAAGGTCTACAAGCTGCGACGTGACCATCATCATGTTGAGCATCGCGCGATGAATCATGTGAAACAACCGGCTGCTCAGCCGATTGCCGGAAGAAAGAAAGATGGCACGGTGAAACTCCAGGTCTGAAGCTACAAGCCGTACCCGGTCGCCGCGGCTTTGTTCAAGGCTGGCGATACTCTGCCGCAGCATGGCAATATCGGCGGCGGTCGCGCGCTCCGCCGCCTTGGCGGCAAGCCCCGGCTCCATCATCAGCCGCATCTCCGTCAACTCCTGCAAGGTGGTGTCGTCAAGCAGGAAGAGAAATTCCATGGGAACCGCCAACACGTCGGAGGCATCATTGTTCAGATAGCTTCCATCGCCCACCTTCTGTGTAATGACTCCCATGATCTCCAGCACCTTCAACGCCTGGCGCAGCGAAGAACGCGCGACACCGAAACTGGCTGCAAGTTCACGTTCCGACGGCAGACGGTTACCGGGTGCCAGCAGCCCTTGGCTTAACAGCTGCTGAAAACGCAGCACCAACAGATGGGTCACGTCTTCCTTGTTTCGGAGCAGATGTTCCGGATGAAGAGGAGCCGCTATCTTCTTTACCCTCGCAATTACGGTTCGCTTCATGACTCTCCTCTCGTGCGGCATGGTATCCCCGACCAACGCACCTGCATCGTTCTGTAGGTGCATCATATCGCGCGATCGTATTTACCATTAAAAATCTGTTGACAGCCGTTTAGCTTTGGTACTACCTTTAGCGGCGTTCACGAGAAGAGTGTCCGCGCGCGGAGTTTTCTTCACCGTGAAGGGAGCGCAATCCATGCCGAAGCAATCCGTATTCCCACGAAAGCTGCTGTTCGCCGCCGCTTTACCCTTTCCCCTTCTCATCGCCGCACATCTTTCGGCACAAGTCGAAGCCGGCCGTTTCGTGGGTCGCGTCACCGATCCGAGCGGTGCCGTTATCGCACGCGCAAACGTCGTGGTTAAAAACACCGACACCAATATTACGCAAACGGCTTCGACAAACAACGATGGCGATTTCGTGGTGACGCCGGTGCAGGCCGGCAACTATACCCTCTCCGTTACCGCGGCCGGCTTTCAGACCACCAGTACCAGCACCGTTACCGTTCAGGTAGGCCAGATCGTCCGTGAAGACCTCGCCCTTTCCGTCGGGTCCTCGTCCGATACCGTACAGGTCACGACGGCAACGCCGCTCCTGACGACGGACAGCGCCACCGTGGGTCAGGTTATCACCAACGCGCAACTGACCGAACTGCCTCTAAACGGTCGTGGCTTCTTCCGTTTGGCGGAGCTTACCCCGGGCGCGGCACTACTGCCGCCCACCGGCAACTCGCTCGCCATCCGGCCCGAAGTGGTCAATGGCAATACCATTAGCGGCATTCGCGGCAGCGCCATCTCTTTTCTGCTCGATGGCGTCGACGTCTCGGAACAGCATCAGGGCGGCACCTTCATCCAAACTTCCATCGACGCCTTGCAGGAGTTCAGCGTACAACAAAATCCTTACTCCGCCGAATACAACCGTGGCGGAGCCTTCTTCAACGCCACGGTCAAAAGCGGTACGAACCGCTTTCATGGCGGTATCTTCGAGTTCATTCGCAACGACAAGCTGGACGCGCGCAACTATTTCGCTTTAACTCGGCAGATTCTCAAACGCAATCAGTTTGGCGGTGATCTTGGCGGCCCCATATGGCTTCCCCATGTGTACGACGGCCGCGATAAAACCTTCTTCTTTGCCGATTTTGAAGGGCAGCGGCTCAGGCAGGGCTTGATCTTCAACGATGTCGTCGCGAGCAACGCACAGCGCACCGGCAACTTCGGCAACAAGGTGATCTACGATCCCACAAGGACCTTCCCCATTACCGCGGCAAACCTTGCAACCTGTCCCGCCAATCCGGCCACGCCCAGCCCCACGGTAGGCGGCACTTGCCGTGTACAGTTCGCCGGTAATACCATTCCCACGCAGAATCTATCGCTGCAAGCGCTCGCCATCCAGCAATACTTTCCCGGCCCCAACAATGCGAGCGGCACAGCCAGTTTCACCCCCTCGCAGGCGATCGACTATAACCAATACACCGTGCGGCTGGACCATCAAATCAACGCCGGCAATCGCCTTTTCGCGCGCTGGATTTACGTGCAGAACCATGAGGTCGACCCCAACGCTTCGCCCTCTCTCGGCACTGCAAACCTCACCTCCATCGGCATGGACGTCGCGGCGGGCCTCATCACCAACATCGGCGACAACAAAGTAAACGACTTTCGCATCCACTACCTGCCAAGCCACGTGCGCCTCAGCGCCTTTCTCCAAGGGCCCGACTGGAACGCGAAGTTCGGGGTGGCCGGCTTCACGCCGCAGCTGCGACCCGGCGTAGGCGGTGCCTTTCCCGACTATATGTTCAGCGGCTACACCTCGTTTCAAGGCTCGGCCTTTGACCAGCGGCCCAAATCGCAGGATCGCAAGGCGCTTGAGCCGACCGACAATTTTACGATTCTCGCGGGAAAGCAATCGTTGAAGTTCGGCACACTTGTTCGCTACTACCAATGGATCGGCTACGACAGCCAGCAGTTTGCCGGGGCCTTTACCTTCAACGGCAACGCCTCGGGCGATGCCTATGCCGACTTCCTCCTCGGCTATCCGTCGGCCGTGCAGCGCGCTTACCCCGCGAACAACTTTGGCGGACAGCAAACGTACTACCAATTCTTCGGTCAGGACGACATCCGCTTCAGCGAAAAAATGACCATGAACATCGGCCTGCGCTACGAGTACAGTCCCTGGCTGAATGGCTACAAGGGACAGCTCGGCACTTTTCTTCCCGGCAACGCGCGACCCATTGTCGTCTCCGGGAACGGCCCGGCGGTTGACCTTAGCTCACAGTACGCAGCCCCGGCGGCGTATCAGTTTTTCGGTCAGTACATACAGACCAGCTCGCAAGCCGGGCTGCCCTACAATCTTACTTACACCGATAAAACCCAGCTTGGTCCACGTATCGGCATCTCCTATGGCCTCACGCCGAAGACAGTCGTGCGCGGCGGCTTCGGCATGTTCTACGAGCCCGAAGGCACTGGCGGACGCGTTAACCTCAACTCGCTTCCCTTCCGCCTGTCGGAGACGATCAATCAAACGCAGAACGTCGCGCCAACCCGCACGCTGGGCAACTTCTTTCTTAGCCAACCGCTCGGCTCCGCCCTGGCCAACCCGCAGCTGTCACCCACATACACTCACCTAAAAGTCGGTTATAACGAGCACTTCAGTCTCAACATACAGCGTCAGATATCCAATAATGACGTGCTCGAAGTAGGCTACGTTGGCAATAACGGCCGCCATCTCGGCGCAACCAATGACTTCAACGACCCCGCTCCCGGCCCCGGTTCTATCCAGGCGCGCCGTCCTTATCAGCCTTTCAGCAACATCATCTTCCAGTCGCAGGACCTCTCCACGAACTACAACTCCCTTCAGGCCAAGCTTGAACACCGCCTGAATGATGGTCTTTCCGGCCTGGTCGCTTATACCTACTCGAAATTCATGCAGTTCAACCAGTCTCCCTCGCTCGGCGGCAACAGCGGCTACGAATACGCCGTCTCGCCCTATGACACGCCCCACAATGTAGCGATAAGCGGCAGCTATCAGCTTCCGGTAGGCCGGGGTAAAAAGTATCTTGCGAGCGGCGGCGGCTTGGTCGACGCCACGCTCGGTGGCTGGCAAGTGCAGACCATCGTCGTCTTGCGCAGCGGCACGCCATACACCCCCGTTGTCTCCAGCGATCGCGCCAATACCGGCGTCGGCGGACAACGCCCGAACCCCAATCCAGCCGGCTGCAATCCCGCCTTTCAACGTACACTCTCCTCCTGGTTCGACAAGACCTGTTACGTCGTGGCACCCGTCTACACCTATGGCCAGATACGGGCGAATACGCTGCGCTCCGACTTGTACCGGCAGTTCGACGCTTCCCTCTTCAAAAACTTCAATCTACCCGGAGAATCCGTTCTTTCATTCCGCGCGGAGTTCTTCAATATCTCCAACACCACCAGCTTCAACGCGCCGAACGCCACGGTCGACGCCAGCTCCGCCGGCCTCATCACCAGCACCTCCGTTCCTTCGCGAGACATTCAATTCGCATTGAAGTACAACTTCTAGATGAGTTAGGAAAAGGTCATACCAATGACGTTCTTCAACAAGATTGCAATGGTTGCGGCAGTTTTCCTGACGTCCACGGTGCCGTGGGCGCAAGGTACGCAACCGCCTCCACCGGCGTCATCCACGGCGCGACCCGTGGCAATAGCGATCGATCTTTCAAAGACCATAGGCCCATATAACCCCATCTATTCGTGGTTCGGCTATGACGAAGGAAACTACACCACCATGCGCGACGGCAAGCGCCTGCTGCGCGAACTCCACGACCTCAGCCCCGTACCGGTCTACATCCGCGCCCACCACCTGCTCACCAGCGGCGGGGGAGAAGCTGAGGTTGAGCTTAAATGGAGCTCCACAAACGTCTACACCGAAGACGCGAACGGCAAGCCTATCTACGACTTCACCATCATGGACGCGATCTTCGACGAGTACAAGGCGGCAGGCGTCCGCCCGATGGTCGAGCTGGGCTTCATGCCCAAGGACCTCGCCGCCAATTTGCCCGAACGTCAGGTGCCGTATCAGGTTCATTACCCTAAGAGCACTGTCTCCGGCGCGTCCAACAACCCCCCTAAGGATTACGCAAAATGGGGCGAGCTAATCCGCGTCGTCACCGCGCACCTCGTTGAGCGTTATGGCCGGCCGGCCGTGCTCCAATGGTATTTCGAAGTATGGAACGAGCCCGATATCGACTATTGGCATACCACGCCCGAGGAGTACTGGAAGCTCTACGACTACGCCATCGCCGGGGTCCGCACAGCCCTTCCCGGAGCCAAGGTCGGCGGCCCAGCCAACACCGGCGCGGGCAGCCCACGCGCCTCCAAGTTCATGCGGGACTTCCTTCAGCACGTCGACTCCGGCAAGAGCGCGGCCAACGGAAAGGCCATCCCCATGGACTTCATCTCCTTCCACGTCAAGGGTCTTCCCAAGATCGTGGAAGGCAAGGTCACCATGAGCGTCGCGCATGAGCTTACTGACGCTGATAGAGGCTTCGAGATTATCGCGAAGTTCCCCAGGTTCAAACATCTTCCCATCATTCTCAGTGAGGCCGACCCCGAGGGCTGCGCCGCCTGCTCCAGCAAGGTCAATCCCGCCAACAACTATCGCAACGGCACTCTGTATCCCGCTTACACGGCAGCCGCGTACAAGGGCCTTTTCGAATTGCAGGACCGCCATGGGGTCAACCTGCTCTCCATGCTCAGCTGGTCCTTCGAGTTCGAAAACAAGGATTACTTCGAAGGTTTTCGCTCCTTATCCACCAACGGCATCGACAAGCCCGTGCTGAATTTCTTTCGCATGGCCGCGCTGATGAAAGGAAACCGCGTGGCTACCACCAGCGACGGTCAGGTTCCCCTGGAAACGTTGGTCGGCACCGGCGTCCGCGCACAACCCGATGTAGACGCCCTCGCCACCCGCGCCGATCGCATGGCCGCCGTCATGCTCTGGAACTACCATGATGTGGACGCGCCCGCTGACGCCTCCCCCACCGCCGTTACCGTCAATGGCCTCCCTGCAACCATCCAGCGAGTGCTCGTCACTCACTACCGCATCGACGACACCCATAGCAATGCCTATACCGTCTGGAAAGCCATGGGCTCGCCCCAGCATCCCACCACGGTCCAGTACGCCCAACTCCAGAGTGAAGCCGGTCTCCAGTTGCTAACCTCACCTGAGTGGATGGACATCACCGGCGGACAACTCAAGATTGTCACCGAAATGCCGCGTCAGTCCGTTTCGCTCCTGCAACTCACCTGGTAATACCATCAAGCCCATAACGATGTTTACCCCCATCCAACTCGGCACGGATTTACATCGCAGGACAGACCGCTTCGGCGGTGCCGATCTCCGCTGGTACTTCGTCGCCATGGTCGCGTGCGCCATTGCCATCAGCTACTTCGACCGGCAGACGATCTCGGTCGCCATCGCCGCTATACAGCACACCATCCCCGTCTCGAACCAGCAATTCTCCTATCTCTCCACGGCCTTTCTGCTCTCCTATGCGGTTCTTTACGCGGGCGGCGGCAGGCTGCTCGACCGCATCGGCACTCGGCACGGTTTTCTGTTCATCATGCTGTGGTGGTCCGTAGCCTGCGCCCTGCACGGCCTCGCCACGAGCTTCGGCTGGCTCGTCGCCATGCGTTTCCTCCTCGGCATGGGTGAAGGCGGAGCCTTCCCCGCCGCCACCCGTGTCGTCTCCGAATGGATTCCCGCGCACGAGCGCTCAACCGCCATGGGCATCATCAACGCCGGCACAGCCATCGGCTCCGTACTCGCGCCGCCGCTCATCGGCCTTGTACTGCTCCATGGCGGGTGGCGCGCCGTCTTCTTCATGGCCGGCGGTATCGGCCTGCTTTGGACCATGTGGTGGACCATCGGCTACCGCGGCAACACCGCCACCCTATCCATGAACACCGTGGACGCGCGCCTTCTCGCGCGGCAACTTACGTTTGCGGAGTTGATCGCGATGCGCCCCGTCCAGGCCCTCGTCTTCGCCAAGTTCATGAGCGATGCCGCCTGGTTTTTTCTCCTCTTCTGGCTGCCCAAATACCTCTATGACGCGCGCGGCTTCGACATCAAACACGTGAGCTACTTCGCCTGGATACCCTACGCCGCCTCCGGCATTGGCAGCTTTCTCGGCGGCTGGGCCTCGTCTCATCTGCTGCGAAACGGCCGTTCCCTGGACACCTCCCGCAAGCTGGTCCTCGGCATCAATGCCCTAATGATGCCGGCCATCATGCTCGTCCCGCACGTGCCCGTCAACTATGCCCTCGCGCTCTTCAGCGTTGCTTTTTTCGCGCAGCAATCCTGGTCGGGCCTCATCATGACCATACCCGCCGACATCTTCCCGCTCTCCGCCGTCGGCACCGTCTCCGGGCTGGTCGGCTTCGGCGGATCCATGGGCGGTGCCCTCTTCGGCCTTATCGCCGGTTGGCTGCTGCAACACGGCTTCAGCTACGCCATCCTCTTTTTACTCGCAGGCACGTTTCACCTTATCGGCTTTACTGCTTTGTGGATTGCCGGGGGCAAACTCCAACCGCTTCGCTCAGAGGACATACGGGTACTAGGGAGCCACGCATGAAGATCACCGAAGTACGCACGCGCGTCGTCCAGTGGGAGGGCGAAACCGTCCCCCTGCCCGCGCACTTCTGCACCAATCCCATGGATCTTGTCTCGTTCCGCGAAGCTTCCATGGGCAACTTCGCCTTTCACAACTGGCTACTCGTGGAGATCTTTACCGATACCGGCCTCGTCGGCCTCGGCAACGCCGCGCTCGCTCCCATGGTCACGAAGTCCCTTATCGACATCTACCTCAAGCCGCTCCTCCTCGGTGCCGACCCCTGGGACATCGAGTTTCTTTGGCAGCAGATGTATCGCCGCACTCTCGCCTTCGGCCGCAAAGGTGTGGCCATGACCGCCATCTCCGCCGTCGATATCGCGCTCTGGGACCTCCTCGGCAAAGCCGCCCACCAGCCCGTCTTCCGTCTTCTCGGCGGCCGCACGAAAAATAAAATCCCCGTCTACGCCAGCCGTCTTTACGCAATGCCGATCCCCGAGCTCCGCGCCGAAGCCCGGAAATATGTAGACCAGGGCTACACCATGGTGAAGCTTCGCTTCGGCTGGGGCCCACTCGACGGCGCGGCCGGTATGCAAAAGAACCTCGACCTCGTCCGGAATGTCCGCGAGGTCATCGGCGACACCGTGGACCTGATGGCCGATGCCTACATGGGCTGGTCGCTCGACTACGCCAAGCGCATGCTCCCGCTGCTTGAGCCATTCCATCTCCGCTGGCTCGAGGAAGCCGTCATCCCCGACGACACGCGCGGCTACGCGGAACTTAAGCGTTACGGCCGCGTCCCCATCGCCGGGGGCGAGCATGAGTTCACCATCTTCGGCTTCCGCGAGCTGCTCGAAAACGACGCCCTCGACTATATCCAGTTCGACACCAACCGCGTTGGCGGCATCAGCCAGGCCCGCAAAATCTGCGCCCTCGCCGAGAGCTTTCAGGTGCCCGTCGTTCCCCATGCCGGGCAGATGCACAACTATCACATCGTCATGGCCAGCCTCAACTCGCCCATCGCCGAGTTTTTCCCGAAGGTCAGTGTCGAAGTCGGCAACGAACTCTTCTGGTACATCTTCGATGGCGAGCCGGAACCGGTCAACGGCGCGATCGACCTCGACGACACCATACCCGGCCTCGGTCTCGTCGTCAATGAAGACTCCCTCAAGCGCTTCAAGGTCGTGGAGTAGACCAGCCCATGAGCACCCGCCTAGTCCAACTTACCGATGGCCTCAACCGCCGCGTTGCGGTCGTCGACGAACCGCGCCTCCGTCTCCTCACCGACTTTGAATTTACCTTTGCTCTCGCGCGGGATTGCATGAGTCAGGGCACTTCACTCAGCCGCCGTGTGGAGGAACTCGCCAGGGGCGAAACGCTCTCCTACGACGACATCTACACCGGCCGAAGCCCGTGGCACCTCCTGCCGCCCATCGACATCCCGGGCGCACCCGAGCGCGTGCTTATCAGCGGCACAGGCCTCACCCACCTCGGGAGCGCCAAGGATCGCCAGGCCATGCACCTCAAAACCGCGCACGACCCCGCCCGGCCCATCACCGATAGTATGCGCATGTTCGAGTCAGGCCTCGACGGCGGCCGCCCCGCACCCGGCCGGATCGGCATCGCCCCCGAGTGGTTCTACAAGGGCAATGGCGGCATCCTGCAAGCCCCTTTCGCTCCGCTCCCCGTGCCTTCCCACGCCGAGGATGGCGGCGAAGAAGCAGAGATCGCCGGCATCTACCTTATCGCGGACGACGGCACCCCCGTCCGCCTGGGCATGTGTGCCGGCAATGAGTTCGCCGACCACAAGTTTGAGCGCCGCAACTATCTCAATCTCGCCGGTTCGAAGCTGCGCGCCTGCGCCCTCGGCCCCGAACTCGTCCTCAACGCGCCCTTCCACGATGTAAAGGGCAGCGTTCGCATCGAGCGCAATGGCGCAACCCTCTGGCAAAGAGCCCTCGAAAGCGGCGAAAACAACATGGCCCATAGTCTTCGCAATCTCGAACATCATCACTTCAAGTTCGAAGGCCATCGCACCCCGGACCATGTCCACATCCACTTTTTTGGCGCGCACTCCCTCAGCTTCGGCGAAGGCATCGAACTTCGTGAGGGCGACATCATGCAGGTGCAGTTCGACGGATACGGTCGTCCTCTGCGCAATCCCGTCACCATCGAAGACAAAGCAGCCAACACTCTCGTAATCGTTCGTCTTGTCGACTAACACACGCACCTAAAGGAGTACACCTTGTCACAACGCATCGCAATCCTGGGGCTCGGCACCATGGGCCTCGCCATGGCTCGCAACCTGCTTAAGGCAGGCTTCGCCGTCACCGCCTATAACCGCACTCGCGCCAAGGCCGAGCCGCTCGCCGCGGAAGGCGCGCAACTCGCCGACACGCCCGCCGAAGCCGCCGCTCACGCGGACATCGTACTCGCCATGCTCTCCAACGACGAGGCTTCCCGCGAAACCTGGACCGGCACCGACGGCGCGCTGGCCGCCATGAAGCCCGGCACCCTTGCCATCGATTCCAGCACTATCTCGCCCGCCTGGGTCGAAGAGTTGAGCAAGGCGGCCGCCGCTCACCAGATCAAGTTCCTCGATGCCCCTGTCGCCGGCAGCAAACCCCAAGCCGAGGCCGCCCAGCTCAACTTCCTTGTTGGCGGCGAGGCCTCCACCGTCGAACAAGCCCGGCCCGCCCTCGAAGCCATGGGCCAGGCCATTATCCACATGGGCCACGCGGGTAGCGGCGCGCGCATGAAGCTCATCAACAACTTTCTCGCTGGTGTGCAACTAGCCTCCCTGGCCGAGGCCATGGTCTGGATCGAGCGCAGCGGCCTCGACCGCGACCAGGCTCTCAACTTCCTCAGAAAGGGCGCGCCCGGCAGCCCCATGGTTCAAAGCGCCTCCACTCGCATGGCCGACCGCGCTTACAACGTCAATTTCCTTCTTTCGCTGATGCAAAAGGATCTTCAATACGCCCTCGTCGACGCGCAAAGGCTCGGAGTGGACCTTCGATCCGCTCACGTAGCCGAAGCCCGCCTGAATGACGCCGCGCTGGCCGGCTTCGGGGATAAGGACATTTCCGCCGTTGTCGAGCCGGTACGCGCCGCCAAATAGACACAAAACGCCGCATAGCAGTGGAAGGGGGAGTACCTGTGAAACCGATTCTGATTGAAGGTCGCTGGCAGCCGTCGCAATCCACCGGCTGCTTCACCGCGTACAATCCCGCCACCCGCGAAGCCCTCCCCGGCGACTTCCCCATCTCCTCCTGGGCCGACTGCGACCGTGCACTCAACGCCGCCGCCGAAGCCGCCACCATCCTGCGCCAAGCCCCGGGCGAACAAATCGCCACCTTCCTCGAAACCTTTGCCGGCCGCATCGAGGCGCAGAGCGAAGAACTCGTCTCCGCCGCCAACCGCGAAACTGGCCTTCCGGTAAAACCACGCCTCAGCGATGTAGAGCTCCCCCGCACCATCACACAACTGCGTCAAGCCGCGGCAGCCGCGCGCGAAGGCTCCTGGACGCAGGCGGTGCTTGATACCAGGGCCAACATCCGCTCGCACTTCGCTCCTATCGGTCCCGTCGTCATCTTCGGCCCGAACAATTTTCCCTTCGCCTTCAACGGCATCTCCGGCGGCGATTTTGCCGCGGCCATCGCCACCGGCTGCCCCGTCATCGCGAAGGCGCATCCCCTTCACCCAGCCACCAGCGAGTTCCTCGCTGAGTGCGCCACCGTCGCTCTTTCTTCCTCCGGCCTTCCTCCGGCAACCGTGCAGATGCTCTACCACCTCTCAAGCGAGGACGGTCTGAAGCTCGTGGCTGACCCGCGCATCGGCGCAATCAGCTTCACCGGCAGCCGCGCCGCCGGCATGGCCCTCAAGGCCGCCGCTGGACAAGCTGGACGGCTCATCTATCTAGAAATGTCCAGCCTCAATCCCATCCTCTTCCTCCCCGGCGCGCTCACTGAACGTGCCGACGCCCTCATCACCGAAACCGCCGACAGCGCCCTCGCCGCCGCCGGACAATTCTGCACTAGCCCCAATCTGCTCTTCGTCATCGATTCACCCGATGCCCAGCGCTTTATCGAAGGCGTCGCCAAACTCTACGCCGAGCGTCCTTCCGCGCCCCTGCTTTCGGCTGACGGGCTGCGGCATCTGCAAAAAAGCGTCCAGGATTTGCAATCCGCGGGTGCACATCTGCTCACCGGCGGCAGCATCGCTGGCACATCAAGCGGCTTCTGCTATCGGAACACCTTCCTCCAGGTCTCCGCGCCACAGTTTCTCGCATGCGGCGAAGCACTCCAGCAGGAGGCCTTCGGCAACGCCACCACTCTCGTCCTCTGCGCCAATGAGAAGGAACTCCACGACGCCATAGCCTCACTTGAAGGCAATCTCACCGGCACCATCTACGCAAGCACCACCGGCGCGGACGACGCCCTCTACCTCTCGGTCGCCGCCCTGCTCCGCACCCGCGTTGGCCGCCTGCTCAACGATAAAATGCCTACCGGCGTCGCTCTCAGCCCAGCCATGAACCACGGCGGCCCCTACCCGGCCACGACACACCCCGGCTTTACAGCGGTAGGCATCCCGCGTTCCATGCAGCGCTTCGGTGCGCTGGAGTGCTATGACGCCGTGCGCCCCCATCGCCTCCCCCCCGCGCTTCAAGACAAAGCCCCCAACCCCGCCATGTGGCGGCAGATCGACGGCGCATGGGTGTGCGGCTAACAAAATACCTTCGAGGTCCGACGATGAAACGCGCTTTGCTCTTCCTCTTCTTCGCCTTTACTCTGCCCGTAGCAGGTTTACCTCAGACTGCGCCCACCCCCATCTTTCGCGATCCCGCCAGACCTATCGAAGACCGCATCACGGATCTCATCGCCCAGCTCACCCTCGAAGAGAAAGCCGCGCAGCTCAACCACCTCAACCCCGGGATCCCCCGCCTCGGCATTCCTCTGTGGGGCGGCTGGAACCAGACCCTCCATGGTGTCTGGTCCAAACAACCCACTACCCTCTTCCCCGCCCCGATCGCCATGGGTGCCACCTGGGACCCCGACCTCATCCACGCCGTCGCCGAGGCCATGAGCGACGAGGCCCGCGCCCTCTACAATGCCCAAGCCGACGGCCCCCGCTCCAAACACGGCCTCGTCTACCGCTCTCCCGTCATCAACATCAGTCGCGACCCCCGCTGGGGCCGCGTCCAGGAGGTCTTCAGTGAAGACCCCTATCTCACCGGGCGCATGGCCGTCGCCTACGTCCGCGGCCTGCAAGGCGACGACCTCAATCACCTCAAGCTCGCCGCCACCGTCAAGCACTTCGCCGTCAACAACGTCGAGACAGGCCGCCAGCACCTCTCCGCCACCGTCGACGAGCGCAATCTTATGGAGTACTGGCTTCCCCACTGGAAGGCCGCCATCACCGAAGGCCATGCCCAGTCCGTCATGTCCAGCTACAATGCCATCAACGGCACCGCCGACGCCGTCAACCATTACCTGCTTACGGACATTCTCCGCAACCAGTGGGGCTTCGACGGCTTTGTCACCGACGACCTCGGCGCGGTCGCTCTCCTCACCGGCAAGCGCTCTCCCAACGACACCGAACCCGGCCAGCACGTCACTGAAGACCCCGTCCTCGCCGCCGCCATGGCCCTCAAGGCCGGCAACGATTCCGACGACACCGAGTTCCAAACCAATCTCCCGCTCGCCGTCAAACGCGGCCTCCTTACCGAACAAGAAGTCGACACCGCACTCCGCCGCGTTCTCCGCGTAGGCTTCCGGCTCGGTGCCTTTGACCCTCCCGGGAGCAGCCCCTACAGCAAGCTCACCCTCGAGGCCGTCCGCTCCCCACAACACCTTGTCCTCTCCCTCAAAGCCGCGCGGGAGTCTCTGACCCTGCTCAGCAACCAACGCCATTTCCTTCCTCTCGACCGTGCCGCCGTTCACTCCATCGCCGTCATCGGCCCGGCTGGGGACGACGGCTACGAGACCGGCAACTACTATGGCACCGTATACAAGAAGCAAGGCGTAGCCCCTGCCCTCCGCACCCTCCTTGCCCCCGGCACCAGCGTCGCCTACGAACAAGGCACCGGCTTCACCGGCCCCGCCGAGCCGGAAGCCATCGCCCGCGCCGTCGATCTCGCTCGCCACGCCGACGCCGTTATCCTCTGCCTCGGCACCAATCTCCGCGTCGAAGCCGAGGGCAGGGACCGCCGCGATCTCAATCTCCCAGGAGCTCAGCAGCAGCTCCTCGAAGCCGTCTACGCCGCCAATCCCAAGACCGCCCTCGTCCTCATGAACGCCGGCCCGCTTGCCGTCACCTGGGCGCAAGACCATCTCCCCGCCATTCTCAGCGCCTGGTACCCCGGCGAAGCGGGCGGCACCGCCATCGCTCGCGCTCTCTTCGGCGACGACAATCCCGGCGGCCATCTTCCCTACACTATCTACGCCAGCCTCGACGGTGTTCCGCCCCAGAACGAATACGACGTCTCCAAAGGCTTTACCTACCTTTATTTCAAGGGCGTCCCGCTCTACGCCTTCGGTCACGGCCTCAGCTACACGCGCTTCGAGTTCAGCAACCTAACCCTTGCCTCCTCCTCTATCCCCGCCGACGGCTACATTGCCCTCGCCTTCGACCTCAAAAATACCGGTACGCGCCCCGGCAGCGAAACCCCGCAGATCTACACCCACCAGCAGCGCAGCACCGTTGTTCAACCCATCGAAAGCCTTCGCGCTTTCCGCCGCGTCACTCTCCAGCCCGGCGAGACCCAGCGCGTCGAGTTCACCATTCCCGCCTCCCAGTTTGCCTTCTACGACATCGCCCGCCACGCCTTTACTACCGAACCCGGCACGTTCGACCTCCTCATTGGCGCGGCTTCCGATGACATTCGCCTCCGTGCCCAGCTTCAGATCGCTCCCTCCAAACTTCGCTAACCTTTGACAAACATCCGCCCAGCATGGAACATAGTGTGACTTTAGTTTCACGTTATCGTTCACAGCGTAAGTATGAATCGTCGCAACTTAGACGCATGGGAGCCTTTCATGTCCAAATCCGCATCCAGGTCGAAGAAAACGCGCTCACCCCGCTTCCTCCAGCACCGTCGTTCAGCCCTCGCCTTTACCCTTATCGCCGCCGGTTCCCAAGCTCAGACCATGAAGGCCCCCGACATCCGGAAGGTTCCCACTCTCTACGTCGTACCCTATGCCCACCTCGATACGCAATGGCGCTGGGAGATGCCCCAGAGCATCAGCGAGTACCTCCTTAAGACCATGCGCGTGAACTTCGACTACATCGACAAGTACCCGCACTACGTCTTCAACTGGACTGGCGCGAACAGATACCGCCTGATGAAGGAATACTTCCCCGACGATTACGCCCGCATGTCGAAATACATTGCCCAAGGCCGCTGGTTTCCCGCCGGATCATCCGTTGAAGAAGGAGATGTCAATCTCCCAAGCGCCGAAGCGATCTTCCGCCAGGTCCTCTACGGCAACACCTACTTCCGCCACGAGTTCGGCAAGGCCAGTAACGAGTACATGCTCCCCGATTGCTTCGGCTTTCCCGCCTCGCTCCCCGCCATCCTCGCCCACTCCGGCGTCAAGGGCTTCTCCACCCAGAAGCTCAACTCCGACTGGCAGCCCGCGCCGAAGGTGGGTGGCCCCGGCTCTCCCGAGAAGACCCCCGAAGGCATCCCCTACAACGTCGGCGTCTGGATCGGTCCCGACGGCAGCCAGATCGTCGCCGCCCTCAACCCCGGCGGCTACGGCAGCAACACTTATACCGACATCAGCCGCCCCGCCGCGCCTATTACACCGCCCAACCTCACCCAGCAGCAGAAAGACGCCCTCACACCCCAGCAGCAGCGAGCACTTCGCCGCTACGTCACCATGCAGGAGCCCGACTGGGTCTCCCGCATCGATCTGGACGGTAAGGTCACCGGCGTCTACGCCGACTATCACTACGTCGGCACCGGCGATATCGGCGGCGCGACCACTGAAAATACCGTTAAGCTCCTCGAAGCCATCATCACCAAACAAACCACCGTCCTGCCTCAGCCCGACTTCCTCAAGACCCTCGCCCCGGGCCAGCCCGTCCGCGTCGGCGAAGGCCCAGTCCACGTCCTCGAAGCCACCGCCGACCAGCTCTTCAACGATCTCGACCCCGGCATGACCAACCGTATGCCCACGTACCAGGGTGACCTCGAGCTCATCAACCACTCCGCCGGTTCGCTCACCTCGGAGGCCTATCACAAGCGCTGGGTCACCTGGAACGAGTCCCTCGCCGACGCCGCTGAAAAGTCTTCCCTAGTCGCCGCGTGGATGGGTGGCCCCGCTTACCCACAGAAGCGCCTCAACGACGCCTGGACTCTCGCCCTCGGCGGCCACTTCCACGATACCGCCGCCGGGACCGCCACCCCTCGCGCCTACGAGTTCGCCTGGAACGACGACATCCTCACCGGTAACCAGTTCGCCGGCGTCTTCACCTCGGCTACCGAGTCCGTCAGCTCCGCCCTCGATACCTCCGGCCCCGGCATCCCCATTGTCCTCTTCAATCCCCTCAACATCCCTCGCGAAGACCTCGTCGAAGCCTCTCTCCTCGTCTCCGCTGGCGGCAAAACCCTCCACGCCGTCTCTTCCACCGGCGACCAGATCCCCGTTCAGCTCACAGACGGCAAGCTCCTTTTCGCAGCTAAAGTTCCCTCTGTCGGCTACGCGGTCTACCATGTCGTTCCCGGCGGGGCTTCCTCTAAGAACACCGAACTCAAAGTGACCCCCTCCTCGCTCGAGAACGCCCGTTACCGCGTTCAGCTGAACCCTGAGGGCGACGTTGCCGGCATCTTCGACAAGTCCCTCAACAAAGAACTTCTCGCCGCCCCCATCCGCCTCGCTCTCTCGAACGATACCCCCAAATACTGGCCCGCCTGGAACATGGACTTCGACCAGGAGCAAGCCGCTCCTCGCGCCTACGTCAGCGGCCCCGCCAAGATCCGCATCAAGGAAAGCGGCCCCGTCCGCGTCTCCCTGGAAATTACCCGCTCCGGCGAAGGCTCCACCTACGTCCAGACTGTCAGCCTCGCCGCCGGAGACGCCGGTAATCGCGTCGAGTTCGCCAACGTCATCGACTGGCGCGGCAAAGCCGAAAATCTTAAAGCCACCTTCCCCCTCACGGCCTCCAACCCCAATGCCACCTACAACGAAGAACTTGGCACCGTCCAGCGCCCCAACGCCACCGACCGCCAGTTCGAAGTCCTCTCCCATCGCTGGATCGACCTCACCGATAAGGACGGCGGCTACGGCGTCACCATCCTCACCGACGCTAAAAACGCCTCCGACAAGCCCGCCGACAACACCCTCCGCCTCACCCTTCTGCGTACTCCCGGCATCTCGGAGGGCGGCAGAGGCTACAACGATCAGGCAAATCAAGACTGGGGCCACCACGAGTTCACCTTCGGCCTCACCGGACATAAAGGCGGCTGGCGCGACGCCCAGACCGATTGGCAGGGCTACCGCCTCAACGATCCCCTCCGCGCCTTCACCACGACCGCGCACCCCGGCCCGCTCGGCAAGCAGTTCTCCCTCCTCCGCGTCGACAATCCCCGCGTCCGCGTCCTCGCACTCAAGAAAGCCGAAGACTCCGGCGAGACCGTCCTTCGCCTCGTAGAGCTCGACGGCAAGGCCGCCGCCAATGTCCACATCACCTTCGCCGGTCCCATCACCGCCGCCCGCGAGGTCAACGCGCAGGAGCAAACTCCAGCCCAACCTGGCGGCGACACACCTCTTGCCAGTGGCGCGCTCACCACCTCCTTTAGAGGCTACCAACCTAAAACCTTCGCCCTCACACTAGGCCAGGCACCGGCCACCGTCTCCGCCATCACCTCGCAACCCGTCCCCCTCGCCTACGATCTCGCCGCGGCTACGACCGACGACACCAGGACCCCAGGCGAAGGTTTCGACGCCAAAGGCAACGCCTATCCCGCCGAGATGCTCCCCGCACACCTCACCTATAACGGTGTCGACTTCACCTTGGCCCAAGCCGCCACGGGCACCGCCAACGCCGTCATCGCCAAAGGCCAGAACATTCCGCTGCCCCCCGGCAATTCCAACCGCGTCTACATCCTCGCCGCCAGCGGAGACGGCGACCAGACCGCCACCTTCCGCGCGGGCAACACCACCTCTTCCGTCACTGTCGAGGATTGGGGCGGCTTCATCGGACAGTGGGACACCCGCATCTGGAAT
>CAXTRY010000009.1:22904-57136 GCA_964246805.1 uncultured Acidobacteriaceae bacterium | reverse complement strand
GGGCAGGCAGTGGGGGGGGAGCCGTTGCATGTGGTGGCGTATGACTTTGGGATCAAGGAAAACATCTTGCGGATGCTGGCGCGGGAGAACTGCCGGGTGACGGTGGTTCCGGCGCGGACTTCGGCCAAGGAGGTGCTGGCGATGGAGCCGGACGGGGTGTTTTTCTCGAATGGGCCGGGAGACCCGGAGCCGTTGGGGTATGCGGTTGAGACTATCCGGGAGTTGCAGGGGAAGGCTCCGCTGTTTGGAATTTGCCTGGGGCACCAGCTGTTTGGGCTGGCGCTGGGTGGGGAGACGTATAAGTTGAAGTTCGGGCATCATGGCGGGAATCACCCGATCATGAATCATCGGACGGGCAAGGTGGAGATTACGGCGCAGAATCATAATTTCGCGGTCGATCCGGCGTCGCTCGATGAGGCGGCGGTGGAGAAGACGCATACGAATTTGAACGACCAGACGCTGGCTGGGTTGCGGCATAAGACGGATCCTATGTTCAGCGTGCAGTACCATCCGGAGGCTAGTCCGGGGCCGCATGATTCCCATTATTTGTTCAAGGACTTTCGTAGGATGATGGAAGAGTGGAAGAGGTAGGAGGCGGCAATGGAGATTGCGTTTAGAGCAGACAGGGAAGAGCTCTTGAGAAAGCTGTGCGCTGAGATGGGCCGGACAGTCGATGATTTTGCGGGCGAGGCTATCCTGACTTTTATGGAGGACTACGAAGATGGACGTGACGCCGAGGCGGTGCTCGCGCTCAATGAGCCAACATACAGCGGTGAGGAAGTGAGAAAGTACCTTGGCTTGGACAATTCGCTACACGACGGCGGCTCTGAAGCAGCTTAGCCGGTTGGACAGACAGACGGCGCAGCGGTTGGTCGATTACCTCGATATGCGAGTCGCTCCGTCAGTCGATCCGTACTCCGCCGGTAAAGCGTTGACGGGCGACCGTACAGGTCAATGGCGATATCGCGTGGGTGACTACCGGATCATCTGCAAGATCAGAAATCAACAATTGATTATTGAGGTGGTGGCGGCCGGCCATCGCAAGGATGTGTACTGACCATGCCGCGTAGGAACGATATTGCGAAGATACTGGTGATTGGCTCGGGGCCGATCGTGATTGGGCAGTCGGCGGAGTTCGATTACTCGGGGACGCAGGCTTGTAAGGCGTTGAAGGCCGAGGGGTATGAGGTGGTGCTGGTGAACTCCAACCCGGCGTCGATCATGACCGATCCCGAGGTGGCGGACCGGACGTATATCGAGCCGTTGACGACGGCTTATCTGGAAGAGATTTTGCGGGTGGAGTCGGGGATGCTTGCCGCCGCGGAGGAGACGCAGATTGCCTTCGGGAATGACAACAAAGAAGGCAAGTACAACAAGAAGGGCAAGGGCGGTGTGTTTGCGGTGCTGCCTACGGTGGGGGGGCAGACGGCGCTGAACCTGGCGGTGGATCTGGCGGATTCGGGGGTGCTGGACCGGTTTGGGGTGGAACTGATCGGAGCGAAGCTGGAGGCGATCAAGAAGGCGGAGGACCGGCTGCTGTTCAAGGACGCGATGACGAAGATCGGGCTGGATATGCCGCGGTCGGCGCTGGTGCGGAATGTGACGGATGGGTTGGCATTCGCGGGGAAAATCGGGTTTCCGGTGGTGATCCGGCCGTCCTTTACGCTGGGCGGGTCGGGGGGCGGCATTGCTTATAACCGCGAGGAGATGGCGGATATTTTATCGCGCGGTTTGGACCTGTCGCCGGTGGGGGAGTGCCTGATCGAAGAGAGCGTGCTGGGATGGAAGGAGTATGAGCTGGAGGTGGTGCGCGACCTGAAGGACAACGTCATCATCATCTGCTCAATCGAGAACTTCGACCCGATGGGGGTGCATACGGGAGACTCGATCACGGTGGCTCCGGCGCAGACGCTGACCGACCGCGAATACCAGGTGATGCGGGACGCGGCGATTGCGTGCATCCGGGAGATTGGGGTCGAGACGGGCGGGAGCAATGTGCAGTTCGCGGTGAATCCGCAGAACGGGCGCATGACGGTGATCGAGATGAATCCGCGGGTGAGCCGGTCGTCGGCGCTGGCGTCGAAGGCCACGGGGTTTCCGATTGCGAAGATTGCGGCGCGGCTGGCGGTAGGGTACACGCTCGATGAGATCCAAAACGACATTACGAAGGCCACGCCGGCGTGTTTTGAGCCAACGCTCGATTATGTGGTGGTGAAGATTCCAAAGTGGCAGTTTGAGAAGTTTCCCGGCGCGGACGAGGGGTTGGGACCGCAGATGAAGTCTGTCGGCGAGGTGATGGCGATTGGCCGGACGTTCAAGGAAGCGCTGATGAAGGCGGTGCGGTCGCTCGAGACGGGCAAGAAGGCGATGGCGGACGACATTGAGCCGCGCCGGCTGACGCAGCGGTTGGTAACGCCGCATCCGGACCGGTTGGCGTATGTACGGTATGCGTTTGAGCGCGGGACGAGCGTGCGCGAGGTGGCCCGGATGACGTCGATGGACCCGTGGTTTCTCTTCCAGATGAAACAGATTGTGGAGGAGACGGCGGCGATCGGGGGGAAGGGGATTGAGGAGGTTTCGGCTGCGGACCTGCGACGGGCGAAGCGGATGGGGATTTCGGATGAGCGGCTGGCGGCGGGATGGGGACTGACCGGAGCCGAAGGCGTGGCGCGGGTCCGGTCGTTGCGGAAGCGGCTTGGGGTGCTGCCGGTGTATAAGCTGGTGGATACGTGCGCGGCGGAGTTCGAGAGCTTTACGCCGTATCTGTATAGCTGCTACGACGAGGAGGACGAAGCTGCGCCGACGGCGAAGAAGAAGATCATCATTCTGGGCAGCGGGCCGAACCGGATCGGGCAGGGGATCGAGTTCGATTATTGCTGCTGCCATGCGGCGTTCGCGTTGCGGGAAGACGGCTACGAGACGATCATGGTGAACTGCAATCCGGAGACGGTTTCGACCGATTACGACACGTCGGATCGGCTGTACTTCGAGCCGCTGACGCTGGAGGATGTGCTTGCGGTGTATGAGCATGAGGCGAGCGGCGGCGCGGAGATCGGGATGATCGTGCAGTTCGGCGGGCAGACGCCGCTGAACCTTTCGCTGCCGCTCAAGAAGGCGGGCGTGCCGATTATTGGGACGTCGCCGGAGTCGATCGATCTGGCAGAGGACCGGAAGCGGTTTGGGAAGCTGATTACGGAACTGGCGATTCCGCAGCCGGAGGGGGCGATGGCGACGAGCGTACCGGAAGCGCTGGCGGGGGCGAACCGTGTTGGGTATCCAGTGCTGGTGCGGCCGAGCTATGTGCTGGGTGGGCGGGCGATGGTGATCGCGTATGACGACGATGCCATTGTGCGCTACATGAGCACGGCCATCGAATACTCGCAGGAGCGGCCCGTCTTGATCGACCATTTCCTCGAAGATGCGACCGAGGTCGATGTCGATGCACTATGCGACGGGGACGATGTGGTGATCGCGGGGATCATGCAGCATATCGAGGAGGCGGGGATTCACTCGGGCGATTCGTCGTGTGTGCTGCCGGCGGTGGATATCGCCGCCGACGTGCTGGACACGATCCGTGCCTATACGCGGAAGCTGGCGATGGCGTTGTCTGTGCGCGGGCTGGTGAACATTCAGTTTGCGATTCAGCGGGGCAAGGTATTTGTAATTGAGGTGAATCCGCGGGCGTCGCGGACGGTGCCGTATGTGTCGAAGGCGACGGGGATTCCGCTGGCGAAGATCGCGTCGCGCATCATGGTGGGGCGGAAGTTGAAGGAGATGCTGCCAGCGCAGGTGGCGGATGGGAAAGATTTAGGGACGGGTAAGCATTTCTTTGTGAAGTCGCCGGTGTTCCCGTGGGGCAAGTTTCCGGGCGTGGACACAGTGCTCGGGCCGGAGATGAAGTCGACCGGCGAGGTAATGGGGGTGGCGGACAACTTCGGGGAGGCGTTTGCGAAGGCGCAGATCGCCGCCGGGCAGGTGTTGCCGATGCGCGGGACGATCTTCCTGAGCGTGAACGACCACGATAAGGATGGGCTGGTGGCGCTGGCGCGGCAGTTCGTGGAGATGGGTTTCCATCTGGTGGCGACGCACGGGACGGCGGCGGTGCTGGAGCAGGCGGGCTTGCAGCCGGAGCGCGTGTACAAGGTAAAGGAAGGGCGGCCGAATGTGGTGGATCTGATCAAGGGCGACCGCATCCAGTTGATCGTGAATACGCCGCGCGGGCAGGATACGGTGTTCGACGAGAAGGCGATCCGGCGGGCGGCGGTACTGGCGCGGGTGCCGACGATCACGACGTTGGCAGCGGCTCGGGCGGCGGCGGAGGGGATTGCGGCGTTGCAGGATGGGACGCTGACGGTGTACTCGTTGCAGGCGCTGCATCGGGATCGGGTGTAAGCAAGCAACGCTCAGTTAGAGGCTTGGCGGCCAGAAGCTGGTGCCTTGCGCGATCCAGAGGGAGACACGGTCGGCTATTTGGAAGAAGTCGCGCTCGGGAGAACTGACCTTTGTAAGCTCGTCGAAGAAGGTCTTTGAGTCCCACAAATCGACGTGTCCCAGCGCCCGCGTTCGGCCGTCAGGATTCATGCCAAATTGTATGTCGAAGAGAATAATTCCTTTAGCTTGTAAGAAAGGCTGTCGCGACACTGGCTTGCCGCGCACGTCGATGTTGGGATGGCCAAGGGTAGAAGTAAGCCAAAGGCGCATCTCCTGCACAGCGAATGCGTAATGCAGATGATCGCGACCAGGCGCGGTTCGCAAGCCCGGGTGTTTGGCTGGTATATGGACGCCGGAGTAGTTCAGTGTTCGGCTCATGCGGATCGTGCAGGTGTCGCCTTCGGGGCCGCCAAGCCACTGGTCTTGCAAAGGTTTGGCAGTATCGTCGATCGCACCGCCTATCTGCCGCTTTACGTTAGCAGGATTTTTATCCCTCGGATACTGTTTCAGTAGATCGTCAAAGCTCGGAACTTTCATCGTAAGTTTGTCCCCACAACTTTCTTTGCTTGAAATCCCATGATGTCTATGTGTACAGGCAGGCGAGCATTTTGCATTGAACTAATTTTTTCGATGTCGATTCGGCCAACGCCTTCAAGTTTGAATTCAAAGCCGTTCGCGTTGAATGTTTGGGTAAGGGGCTTCATCATATCTTGTGAATTGATTACGTCCACAAGGAACCTTCCAAGCTGGCCATGGAAAGGCCTTCCGTGCACATGGTCCCATAACGGGGAATGCAGGAGATATTCGTCGAGTGTGGGAAAGAGCGCCTCTCGATTACCGCCTAGCGTCACATAGGCGGAGTTTATCTCAGCGTGATCTTGTAGCAGACGTTTGAGAAGAATAGCTAAAAGGTGCCCTTGATCTTCGAGCGTTGGGAGTTTCGACTGGCCATGTTCGATCGAGAAAACAAGAGTCTGACCTAAACCATAGGATGACAGCTCTAAACTAGCCTTTACGCCGCCCTTGTCTTCTTCATAACGAATGGGGGGTGCAGTTTGCTCGTTCTTAACATCTGCCGGTTTGCTTAATGGAGTTGTGGAACTAATTAGGGGAGGAAAATTTTGCGCGTGGATTGAGACCAGCCAACTTGCCAACAAGAGGCTAGTGGCACCAATGCTATAGGCGAGTCGATGGTGCACAAAAGAGCGCATAGTTTCCTTGGATAAACCATACATGAGATCGAAACGCAGGCGATTGCCAGCTTGGTGATCGAGACGCGAGCAGCGAACCGCATAGTTCTCCTCGTCTGGAGTGTACATCGATGCTGGGATAGCGGCCCTCTACAATAGGAGGATGCTGCTTGAAGGATTGCATCTCCCGCTGACGACGCCGTTCTTTGCCGATGGGCGGCTGAACCTTCGCAAGCTGGAAGAGAATGTCGCGCATTATTCGCTGACGCCGGCTGCGGGTTTGCTGGCGTTGGGAGAGACGGGGGAGGCGGCACTGCTCTCCGACGACGAGACGATGCGGGTGTTGACAACGGTGGCGAAGGCGGCTCTGCCGGAGAAGGTGCTGTGGGCGGGGATCGCGCGGGATGGCGTAGCGGGCAGCCTGGCGATTATTGCGAGGGCAGCCAGCCTGGGGTATGACGTGGCCCTGGTGCGACAGCCTGCCTTTACGGGGATTACGGCTGGGGAGAAGCGGGTCTATTTAGAAGTGGTCGCGGACCGGGCCGCCCTTCCCGTCGTGCTGGCGGGACCGTTGCCGCTGGAACTTAGTGTTTCGCTTGCCGCTCACGGGAATGTAGTGGGCCTGGTGCAGGATTGCGAGCAACCGGAGGCGTTGCGCCGGCTGCTGGAATCGACGGCCTGCGTCAAGCGAGCAGTCACCGTAACGACGACTTTCGCGGCGGTGACCTCACGGATGCAGCATGAACAGCAGGCAACGGGATTGCTCCCGGCGGCCGATTTGGTGGGCGGAGGGGTTCTAGCTCCGTCGAGACCGGTGCTGAAGACGCGCTCCAAGTCCATTGGCTTTCAGGTGCTGGCGTCCCGCAGCGAACGTCTGCTAGGGGCGTTGACAACCGGTGCTGTTGGGGGCGTTCTTCCGCTTGCAGCTGTAGCGCCACAATCCTGTTATGAGGTGCAGGCGGCCTGGAAGGATGGCGATCTCCGACTGGCGGAAGAGAAGCAGCATCGCCTGGTGAAGGCCGCGCGCCGAATCGAAGGCGAGCTTGGCATCGCGGCCCTGAAGTACGCATGCGATCTGAACGGGTATGCGGGCGGGTTACCGCGTTTGCCGCTGCTGCCCCTTACGGGAGCGGGGCAGGTTGAAGTCGCGGCTTTGATGGGCGACCTGCGGGCCTGACGATCGGGCACGATCACTGCGTGACGTAAGCCGAAGATGCACTAGACTTGTGGGACGATGCTGGAGCCTTTTCGATCCGACTTCAACGCGCGGTTCCGTCCCGCGAAGTATAGCGAGCTTATGACCGTGCTCCAGCGAAAGACGCGGGTGCCGGAGATCGGTTTTCGCGTGGCGGAGACGCCGTGTTTTCTGCCCAAGGCTATGCTCGACGAGATGGCGGTGATCGGCGCGGAGTTGACGCATCAGCTGGTCGGGAACGCCGCTTATATGAAGGCCGCGGCAGACTCCGTGCCGACGGCCTACCGCATGGCCGGAGACTTGGATCATCCGCACTTTATGACGGTGGACTTCGGACTGGCGCGGAGCGAGGACGGTGGACTGGTGCCGAGGCTGGTTGAGCTACAGGCGTTTCCATCGCTTTTTGGGTACCAGGATGTGCTCGCGTCGCAGTATATCGAGACGTATGGGTTGGATCCCGAGCTGCGCTGGCTGCTGGGCGGCCTGGATCAAGCAAGCTATTGGGCCATGTTGGATGAGGTCATCGTGGGTGGCCACTCGCCTGAGAACGTGGTCCTGACGGAGGTCGAGCCGGAGGGTCAGAAGACGAAGGCCGACTTCCGGGTCTGTGAAGACCGGCTGGGCATCAGAACCGTGGATATCGCGACACTTCGTAAAGAGGGTCGAAGGCTCTTCTATGATCGCGACGGTCAGTGGACGCCGGTCAAGCGCATCTACAATCGGGCCATCGTGGATGAGATGGATCGTAAGCAGGTGAAGCTCGGCTTCGACTATCGCGACGATCTGGATGTCGAATGGGCCGGGCATCCCGATTGGTACTTTCGCATCAGCAAGTTTTCCCTTCCATATCTTAACCACCGCAGTGTGCCGGAGACGGTGTTTCTGGATGCATGGTATCGCGGTGCCGGGTCGGGACGGTTACATGGAGAGCGTGAGCAAACCCTACTTAAGCCGCTTTACTCCTTCGCTGGACGAGGGATCACCTTCGCGCCCACGGATACCGAACTGGCGTCCATTCCCGCGACAGAGCGGCACCTGTACCTTATGCAAGAGCGTGTACAGTTTGCGCCGGTGATCGAAACACCGCATGGAAGGACACAGGCGGAGATACGAATCATGTATCTGTGGCCGGACGGAGGCGAGCTGACGCCGGTGATTAGCCTGGTGCGGATGGGTCGGGGACTGATGATGGGCGTCGACCACAATAAAAATCGAGAGTGGGTCGGCGGTTCCGCGGGGTTATACCTTGGGAGGTAACCATCGTTTTTTTTCTCATGCCGCAGAGAGAGATTGCCGAAGGGGTCTAAGCTAGACTAAAGTCATCCGTGGAACCTTGATCGACGGATGAAAGCAGGAAGCATGACGCAGCAGTTAGAGGCAAGAACGAGCGCGGCGGTCGTTCTTCCGTTTCGCCAAAGCCAGACCCGCGCCGCGGTAAGATTTCCTGTATGTTTGGAACTCACCATCCGGACCTCCATGGGGGAGTTCGCGGCGTTTACCGAGAACGTCTCCGCCAGCGGTCTATTGTTTGTATGTCCTCAGCTTCCTTTGCTGGACGATGCGATCGAGTTCACCATGGTCATGCCGTGGAATATTTTAGGGACTGAAAAAGATGTGACGGTGCAGTGCACGGGACGGATCGTCCGGCGAGAGCACGGGCGGCACGCGGCGGGAACGCAAGAGACCAGAGCGGCGGTCATGATCGACGAGTACAACTTAAAGGCCTGAGACCATGAGTGTTGAAGTCGCACAGGAACAACCAAAAGAGCATCCCGAGGCAATGGCGGCGGGAACGGGTATTCGCGTCATTCTCGCGGACTCGCAGGCAATTTATCGTGTGGGCATCCGCAAGGTGTTCGCGCTGGAAGATGACATCCGCGTCGTGGCGCAGGCGGAGACGCTGGCCAATCTGCACTCCGCGTTGCAGCGCTACCCTACGGATGTGGTCGTGCTCGAGGGACAGCTTCTGGCGGGGACGGTGGACGCGATCCCCGACTTGGTGCGGCGCGCGCCCGACGCGAAGCTGATCGTGCAGGTAGTGGAGTCGGACGAGGGCAATACGGTCGAACTCTACCGCAAGGGAGTGCGCGGCGTTGTGCCGCGATCCATCACCCCGGACCTGCTGGTGAAATGTGTGCGCAAGATTGCGGCGGGCGAGACGTGGATCGACAACCGTTCGGTAAGCTGGGTGATCGACGCGTACCGTTCGCAGGCGACCTCGTTGACGAATCCGAAGTCGCAGCCGAAGCTCTCAAAGAAGGAGCTGGCGATCATCAGCTGCATCACGCGCGGGATGCGGAATAAAGAGATTGCCTTTCAAATCGGCACCACGGAGCAGGTGATTAAGAACTATCTGCGGAAGGTGTATGACAAACTAGGCGTGTCCGATCGATTGGAGTTGGCGCTGTACTGCCTGCATCATCAGCTTTTGAAGAAGTACACCGAGAGCGAAGGGATTCCGGCACCCATCGACGAATCATATGGCCAGGTTCGGGCGAAGGCCTGAAAATAGACGGAAGGGCGGCTCTTTATGAGCCGCCCTTTGTGATTGGATCTGCTATTTCGCTCATGCCAGTCAGGCCATCATGATCTTATCGGGGGTAATGGGATAGTCGCGCACCCGCTTGCCGGTAGCGTGATAGATGGCGTTTGCCACGGCGGCGGCGGCACCGGTAATGCCGATTTCGCCGATGCCGCGCGCGCCGAGCGGATTGAACTTTGTGTCGGGGATGCCGACGACCGAGACGTCAATGGTGCCGATATCGGCATTGACGGGGACGTGGTATTCGGCGAGGTTCTCGTTGACCGTCCGGCCGTAGATGGGATCGATGTGCGTCTCTTCGTGGAGAGCAGTACCGACGCCCCAAACGATGCCGCCGATGAGTTGATTGGTGCCAGTCTTCCGGTTCATCAGAGTGCCGATGTCGTAGCAAGCGACGATGCGTCGGACCTGAACCATGTGAGTGTCTTTGTCGACAGCGACTTCCGCGAAGACGGCACCGAACGACTGCGCGGTGTACGCGGTCTGGTCCTGCTCAGGTTCGGCGCTGCCCTGCGCTTCGACGGTTTTGCCGCCGTTGCGCGAGAGGAGTGTCTGGATGCTTTCGGCGGTGGAAGGTGACGATTTAGAGAAGAGCTTTCCGTCTTTAACGTCGAGATCGGACGCCTTGAGGCCGTGCATGGTCGATTGTGCGTCGTTGACGGCGAGTTCAGCCAGCTTGAGCTTGGCTTGCTGAGCGGCAGCCTGGATGGCCGGACCGATGCTGGCGGCTGTCTGGGAGCCACCGGACACGGGAGACTGGGGGAGCTTCGAGTCGCCTAGTTTGACGTCGACCATCCTGGGATCGAGACCAAGGTATTGCGCGGCGGTATCGGCCATGATGGTGTAGGTGCCGGTGCCCAGATCGACGGCGGCCGTGGCTACGGAGCCGCGACCGTTCGCTTGATAGCCACAGAGGGCTTGCGCGGCGGAACGGTTTGCGCCGTAGATGGCGGTGGCCATGCCATAGCCGATGAGCTGATTGCCTTCGAGCGTGGCACCAGGCTGGGCGGCTCGTTTGGACCAGCCGAACTTGTCCGCTGCCTGCCGGTAGGCCTCGCGGAGGTGTTTGGAGGTGAACGGGCGATCCTTCTCGGCGTCTCTTTCGGCATAGTTGACGAGGCGGAGCTGAAGGGGATCGATATTCAACTTCCAGGCCAGCTCGTCCATGGCGCACTCGAACGCGGCGGTGCCGGGGGCCTCGCCCGGAGCGCGTTGGAAGGTGGAGACGCCGAGGTTCATCTCGACAAGGCGGTGGCTGGTGGCGTTGGACTCGCTGGCGTACATGTAGCGGGTCTGCATGGCGGCGGGTTCGGTGAAATCCTCCATCACGGATGTGTTGAGGGTAACGTCGTGCTGGACGGCAAGGAGTTTTCCGTCGGCGGTGGCACCGAGCTTGATCTTCTGGACGGTAGCGGGACGCGCGCCGACGGGGCCGAACATCTGAGTGCGGTCGACGACGAGTTTCACGGGACGATTGACCTGCTTTGAGGCCATCGCACAGAGCAGGACATGCGACCAGGTGGAACCTTTGCTGCCGAAGCCGCCGCCGGTGTAGGGGCACTCGACGCGGACATTGTCGATGGGGATGCCCAGGTTCTTGGCGGCGGTCATCTTTACGCCGCGGATGTACTGGGTGGAATCGAGCAGGGTAAGATTGTCGCCCTCCCACATGGCAATGGTGGCGTGGGGTTCCATGGGATTGTGGTTCTGGATGGGCGTGGTGTAGGTAACGTCGATCTTGGTGGGCGATTTGTCGTAGGAAGCTGCGATATCGCCGCGTTTGCTGTCGGCCGGCTCGCGGCCGGGCTGCTTGGGAGGTCGACCCTCGGCGAGGCGTCCGGCGAAATCGAGCTTGGCGGGCTGCTGCTTGTAGGAGATTCTGAGTTGCGTGGCGGCGGCGCGGGCCTGGTCCAAGGTTTCGGCAACGACAACGGCGATGGGCTGGCTGTTGTACCAGATGTCGGTTTCTTGAAGCAGAGTGATATGACGGCTCGCGGGTGGCTGTACCTTGGTGCCGGGGAGCCTGGGCGCGTTGAAGGGCGTCATGATGTACAGGATGCCGGGAGCCTTGGCGGCATTGGTCTGGTCAATAGCGGTTAGAGCGCCGCTGGGGATGGTGCTTTGGACGATCCAGGCATAGGCTGGATTCTTGACTTTGTGCTCGGCGGAGTATTTGGCTTTACCGGTGACTTTAGCGCGGCCGTCGTAACGCTCTTGCAACTCCTTCTTGGGAGGGGCCTGCTCTTGATCCTGGGAGAGTTCCGGTTCGAATTCGACAATCATGCGTTGGCTCCTTGTGCGGCGATGGTCAGGGCGCGCACGACACTTTGTTTGGCGAGTTCGATTTTGAAGGCGTTATGCTCGTAACCCTTTGCGCCGGCAAGGGCGATGTCCGCCGCCTTTTTGAAGGCCTCAGGGCTGGGAGTTGCGCCGGCGAGCGACTTCTCTGCTTCGACGGAGCGCCAGGGCTTGTGGGCAACGCCACCAAGGGCGAGGCCGGCCGACTTGATGGTGCCGCCGGACATTTCCAGACCGGCGGCGACCGAGACGAGGGCGAAGGCATAACTGCTACGGTCGCGCACCTTCAGGTAATGCGAGTTTTTTGCGAACTTCGACGGCTTGAGTTCGATGCCGGTGATGAGTTCATCCGGCTTGAGGTTGGTGTCGAGCGAAGGATTGTTGCCGGGCAGCCGATGAAAATCGGCGATGGGGATGGTGCGCTTGCCCTTTGGGCCTTGTACGAAGACGTTGGCACCGAGGGCGGCGAGGGCGACGTTCATGTCGGAGGGATTGGTGGCGATACAGGTTTCAGCACTGGCGGGGCCGTGGTCGGACTGGCCCAGGATGGCATGGACCCGGTTGAAACCCTTGATGGCGGCACAGCCGGAGCCGGGGACGCGCTTGTTGCAGGCCGGGAAGGCGGTGTCGGTGAAGTAGTAGCAGCGGGTGCGCTGCAGGAGATTGCCGCCGGTGGTGGCCATATTGCGAAGCTGGGGGGAGGCTCCGCTGAGCAGGGCCTGGGAGAGGAGCGGATACTGGGTGCGGACGATCTCATGGTTGGCGAGGTCGGAGTTGCGGACGAGCGCGCCGATGAGCAGATCGCCATCATGGGCGGCGTGAATGGCGGCGAGGTCAAGATGGTTGATATCGACGAGCAGCGACGGATGCTCGACATCATCCTTCATTAAATCGATCAGGTTCGTACCGCCGGCCAGGAACTTGGCGTTTTGGGCGGCGATTGCCTGAATGGCGGCGTCGGGGGCGGAGGCGCGCTGATAGGCGAAAGGGTTCATGCTTGGGCTCCGGCGGCCGCGCGTACCGCGGCGACGATGTTGGGATAGGCGCCGCAGCGGCAGAGATTACCGCTCATACGCTCGCGAATCTCATTATCCGAGAGAGCGGGGCGGGCGGTATTGCCGGACTCCCAGGAGACGCGGCTGAGCTCGCCCTTCTTAATTTCATCAAGCAGGGCTACGGTGGAACAGATCTGCCCTGGCGTGCAGTAACCGCACTGGTAGCCATCGTGTTCCAGGTAAGCCTGCTGTACAGGATGGAGGTCGTCGCCCTTGGCGAGACCTTCGATGGTGGTGATGGCGTAGCCTTCGGCGGCCGCGGCCAGGGTGAGGCAGCTATTGACGCGGCGGCCGTCGAGCAGGACCGTGCAGGCACCGCACTGACCATGATCGCAGCCTTTTTTGCTGCCGGTCAGGTCGAGATGCTCGCGCAGGGCATCGAGCAGCGAGGTGCGGGTGTCCACGGTGAGCGTCTGGGGTGTGCCATTGATGTTCAGCGTGAGGTTCGCGGTCTGCGGGGCGATCGTATGGGGCGTGGCGGCGTAGGCGGAGACTGGGAGACCGGTAGCAGCGATCGCGGTGACCGCACCGGCGGCCTGAACGAAGGTGCGGCGTGTCAACAGGTTTGATGGCGTATCCAGGTCGATTTCGTCTTCCAGGTCAATCGTAGAACATGGCGCGGAGCTCATGGGAAATCCTCATACTTCAATCGTAGTCAATCGTAAACTAGACGATGAAGAGGCCTGAAAGGATGCTTAACGATTTGAGAAGAGACTCGGACCTTCGCCGACCGGCACGGGACTTCCATTCAGGACCCGTTTTGGGGCACACCATGCGTATTGTGAAATGCTTATGAACCGCATAAACTAGAAGTTGAGGGTAAATGAGATGGCGAAACGACGTGGAAATCCAAACTGGGGCAAGCCGGAGCCGATTGGCCCGGTGGTGCCGACCGTGACCTCGTTTGAGCTGGTCGTAAAGGAGTTTAAGTTGACACCAGACCAATATGTGCGGTCCACGCGGCTGCGGGAGTGGGCGCGACGAAATAAAAACTCAAAGTACATTCCGGAGGCGTTGTTGGAGGCCTGGGGTTTTGAGATTGAGTCTACGCTGTAGAGAAAGCGATCCGATGTGACGAACGCCGCCCTGATTGGGTGGCGTTTCGGTTTGTGTAGCGGAATAAGATGGGCGAAGAGGTATACCGATGTTTGCTGCCGTGGAAGAGGCTGTGGCCGAGTTTCGCGCTGGGCGCATGGTCGTGGTGGTCGATGACGAGGATCGCGAGAACGAGGGCGACCTGACGCTGGCGGCGGAGTTCGTAACGCCGGAGGCCATCAACTTCATGGCGAAGTTTGGGCGCGGGCTGATCTGCCTGACACTGACGGAAGAGCGAGCGGACTACCTGCGGCTTGGGCCGATGACCCAGGAGAATACGTCCCGGTTCGGTACGGCGTTCACGGAGAGTATCGAAGCGCGGCTGGGGGTGACGACGGGAATCTCGGCGGCCGACCGGGCGCATACGATTCGGGTGGCGATCGACCCCGTCTCTACGGCAAGGGATTTGGCGCGGCCCGGCCATGTGTTTCCTCTGCGGGCGCGCAAGGGCGGGGTGCTGGTGCGGGCCGGGCAGACGGAGGCCTCGGTCGATCTGGCGCGGATGGCCGGGCTGGTGACGGCCGGGGTGATCTGCGAGATCATGAACGACGACGGCACCATGGCGCGGGTGCCGGACCTGGTGACATTCTGTGCCGAGCACAAGCTGCTGATGGTGACGGTCGCGGATTTGATTCGCTACCGGCTACAGCACGAACGGTACATCACACGGGTAGGCGAATCGCTGTTGCCGACCGAGCATGGAGAGTTTCGCGCGATCGCTTATGCCAGCGAGGCGGATGACGGCGAATCGCATCTGGCGCTCGTGTATGGGGACGTGGCACGCGAGGGCGACGTGGTGCCGGTGCGGGTGCACACGCACTGCCTGGCGGGCGATGTCTTCGGCAGCACGTTGTGCGACTGCCGTGCCGTGGTCGACGGTTCACTGCGGATGATCGCCGAGGCTGGACGCGGCGCGCTGGTTTACCTGCACAATGGGACGGATGGATTTCAGTTCGACCGCACGGTGACTCCGGCGCGCATTGTCTTCCACCGGGATGCGCGGGCGAAGGACCGCCAGGAGGATCGCAGTCAGCGGACGCTGCGGCAGGTGGGGCTCGGCGGCCAGATACTGTCGGATCTGGGCATTCACCGCATTCAGCTGTTGACCAACACGCTGACGCATGTACCGGCTCTGCAAGGGTTCGGGATTGAGATTGTGGAACAGGTGGCGATACGCGGCGGGCGCGGGGTCAAGGCGTAGAAGCAGGCACCTCTCAAGAGCGCCCCCCCCCGACCGGGCCGACGTGGTAAGCTGCCTTGGATAAACATCGCGACCGAAAACGCCAGCCAAACATAACAGGAGTTCCCGTGACCAGGCCCTTTCGTTTCCCAGACGCACTACGCGTCCTCCTTGCGTTCTCGTTTGCCGCTACCCTTTGTGCGCAGAACCGGCCTCCCGCCATCCCGTTGATCGCGCATAATCCCTATTTCAGCATTTGGTCGAATACGGATAACTTGACGGATTCGCAGACTCGCCATTGGACGGGCCATCCGCAGCCATTGACAAGCGCGGTGCGGGTCGATGGCAAGAGCTTCCGCATCATGGGCCGCGACCCGCGCGAGACCCCGGCGCTTGCCCAGACCTCGGTAAAGGTGGCGTTCACTCACACAACCTATACCTTTGCCGGAGCCGGGATCGAGCTCGAGTTGCGCTTCTTCACGCCTGCTTTCCTTGAAGATATGGACGTGCTGTCCAGACCGGTGACGTACCTGACCTGGACCGCTCACGCGACCGACGGCGGCCAGCATCAGGTCTCCGTCGTGCTCGATGCCGATCCTGAGATCGCCACCAGCGGCGGTGGGCAGGTGGTGACGGCCTCGCGTTCACGGACGGAGACGACCGAGGTGCTCTCGGTCGGCACGCGGGAGCAGGCGGTGCTCAACCGTTCCGGCGACGACCTTCGTATCGATTGGGGCTACTTCCACATCGCCGTACCAAAGGATGAAGCGTCCGAGAGCGCCATTGCAAACGGCTCGCTGCGGCGCTTTCTAGAGTCCGGTTTGCTCGAGACGGCGGATCAGATGGAAGGTCCCGTGATGACTGGCCGGCAATCGCCGCATCTCGACGTCGCCTTTAACCTGGGGAGTGTCGGCAATGCTCCGGTCGCGCGGCACGTTCTGCTGAGCTACACGGAAGGGTATGCCATTCAGCTGATGCATCAAAATCTGCGGCCCTACTGGCAGCGCGATAACATGCCCGTGTCGGCTATGCTGGATACGGCGCAGCGGGATTATGCGGCGCTGGAGCAGCGTGGGACGGCATTCGATCGGGACTTGAGCGCCGATCTGACGGCTTCGGCGGGAGAAAAGTACACCGCGCTCTGTGCGTTGGCGTACCGGCAAAGTATCGCCGCCCATGTTCTGGTCGCGGATGCAGAGGGCCGTCCCATGCTCTTCGCCAAGGAGAACTTTTCGAACGGCGACATTGCCACGGTCGACGTAATGTATCCGTCGGCTCCGATCTTTCTCTTCTTCAATCCAAAGCTGCTGGCGGCGCAGGTGCTGCCTGTGATGCAGTATACGGCGATGCCGAACCGCTGGCACTTTCCCTTTGCGCCGCACGATCTGGGGCAGTATCCGCTGGCGAATGGGCAGGAATATGGCGGCGGCGAGAAGACCGAAGAGAACCAGATGCCGGTCGAGGAGAGCGGCAATCTACTGATCCTGATGGACGCGATCTCACGCACGGAAGGCACCGCGATGGCGGAGCGATTCTGGCCGCAGCTGACGCAGTGGGCCGAGTACCTGCGCACCCACGGGCTCGACCCGGAAAATCAGCTGACCACCGACGACTTTGCCGGGCACGTCGCGCACAACAGCAATCTCTCGATCAAGGCGATTGAAGGCGTGGCGGCGTATGCCTCGCTTGCAAAGAAGCTGCACCATGATGCCGAAGCAAAGCGCTTTGGCAACGCGTCGCGGCAGATGGCTGGGCAGTGGGTGAACATGGCGCGCGAGGGGGATCACTATAAGCTCGCATATACCAGCCCCGGCACATGGAGCCAAAAATACAATCTGGTGTGGGACCGCCTGCTAAGCTACAACATCTTTCCCGACAGCATTCGCCAGACGGAGATGGCGTTTTACCTAGGAAAGATCAACCAATACGGGTTGCCGCTCGACAGCCGGGCAGATTATACGAAGTTGGATTGGGAGATCTGGACGGCGACCCTAGCGAGCGATCGAAAGGCTTTCGACGCCATGATGAACCCGATCGACCGTTGGATGAACGAGACGTCCAGCCGTGTTCCCTTGACGGATTGGTACGACACGAAGACGGGCAAGCAGGTGGGTTTCCAGGCACGTAGCGTGGTCGGTGGCGTGTTTATGAAGGCGCTTAGCGATCCTTCACTTACGGCGAAGTGGCGAGGCCGCGCGAATGCCACTTTACCCAAATAGCCTGAGTCGCGGCGCTATCTTCTCGCGGTTGCCGACTTTTTCTGTGTCTCTACAAAACGCCGTAGGCGGTCGATGCCGCGCGCTTTGCCGAAGACGACAAGCGATTCCAGCAATGGCGGCGACATGGTGCTGCCCGTCAGGATTGCGCGAAGCAGCATGAAGTTCTCCTTCACGGACCAGCCATGGAGCTCGCCAAGCGCTTTGAGGGCGGGCTCCATCGCTTCCGCCGTCCAGTCGATTGCTTCCAGCGTGGCGAGCTGCTCGGCCGCGAAGGCGAGCGTTTCTTCGAGGGTCCGCTTCTTGGGGAGGAAGACTTCAGACGAAGGCATAATGTTCTCGGAGAAGAAGAAGCCGGTAATGTCGCCAAACTGGCCAAGAGTCTCGATGCGGGTCTGCATCAGCGGAGCGATGGCGCGCAGGTAATCGTCGCCGAAGACCCGTGTTCGGACTGCATGGTAAAAAGCCTCGTGCGAGAGCCCTCGGAGATATTCACCGTTCAGCCACTTCAGCTTCGTGAGATCGAAGACCGGGCCGCCAAGCCGGATAGCGGGAACCTCGAAGCGCTCGATCATCTCCGCGAGTGAGAAGATTTCCGTATCTTTCGCGCCATTAACCACTTCAATAGGCGTGGGTGTGGGCATACCGCCGCCCATCAGGCCGAGAAAGTTCACGACGGCCTCCGGCAGATAGCCGGCCTGGCGATAGTAGACGAGCGAGACGGGATTCTTGCGCTTGGAAATTTTTGACTTGTCGAGATTGCGCAACAGGGGCATGTGCCAGAAGCGCGGCTGCTCCCAGCCAAAGGCCCGGTAGAGCAGGACATGCTTGGGGGTTGAGGAGATCCACTCCTCCGCGCGAATAACGTCGGTGATGCGCATCAGGTGGTCGTCGACGACGTTGGCGAGGTGATAGGTGGGAAAGCCATCGGACTTCATTAGAACCTGATCGTCGATGTTGGTGTGCTCGAAGGTGATTGAGCCGCGCAGTTCATCGCGAAAGTGGGTCGAGCCTTCAAGCGGAACCTTCATGCGGATGACGAAAGGCTTCGCGGCGGCTAGATTCGCCGCGACTTCATCTTCGGACAGATGGCGGCAGGTGCCTGAATAGCGCGGAGGCAGCTTGGCCGCGGTCTGGCGCTGGCGCGCGGCTTCCAGCTCCTCGGCGGTGCAGAAGCAGCGGTAGGCGGTACCATTGCGAAGAAGAATCTCCGCGTGCTCGCGGTAGATTTCCGTGCGCTCCGATTGACGATACGGGCCATAGGGTCCGCCGACATCTGGGCCTTCGTCCCAGGCGAGACCAAGCCAGCGCAGGGCGTCGAAGATCATCTGCTCGGAGGTAGCGACGAACCGGGCACGGTCCGTATCCTCAACGCGGAGGACGAACTGGCCGCCGCGCTGACGAGCGTAGATGTAGTTGATGAGGCCGATATAAGCGGTGCCGACGTGGGGGTCGCCGGTGGGCGAGGGGGCGATGCGGACGCGTACTGGTGACTGGGGTATGGCGTTGATCTCTAGCATGGGTCACTTCCGATGCTAGCAGAGGGTCAAACGCAGCAAGGCCCCGCTTCGGCGAGCGGGGCCTTGCCGGTTGGATTGGACTGCGCTTAGAAGGTGTACTTCAGAGCGAATTGGAAGAAGCGGGAGTCGGGAGTGTTGGCCTGGAAGAAGCGCGAACCGGTGATCTGGCCGCCATTGGAGGAGATGTTCGTTGTGCTTGGATTTCCGTAAGCAGGCGTATTGAGGACGTTAAAGATATCCGCGCGGAACTGTAGCGCCTGTTCGCGGAAGGTTGAGAATGATTTGAACAATGAAGCATCAAGCCGCTCGTAACCGGGTCCGCGAGTCTGACCCCGATTATCCCCGACATAGGCGTAAGCGGCTTGTCCTGAGACAGAGTTGGGGATGGCCGAACCATCGCTGTACTTACCAGTTGTATAGCCGATATTGTCCCCTTGCGGGTTGGCGAAAGCGCATGGGTTATACCAGTTCTGAATGGTACGTACCTTGGTGGGACAGGCAACGCCGGCGTTCGTGGAGTTAGGTGTACCGCCGGCCGCGAAGGGATTGCCCACCCGATGGGCATTGCCCCCCGCCCCGCCCGGACTGGTAAGAGCGTTCGAGCCGATGGAGATCGGTTGGCCCGTCTCCGCGCGGAAGACAAAGCTGCTCGACCATCCACCGATCGCATAGTTGGCCAGGCTGTCATTGTTCATGTATTTTCGTCCACGGCCAATAGGCAACTCATAATTGCCGTTGAGGGTAAAGCGATGCTTGACGTCGAAGCCCGAAGGACCGTAATCCGCTCCCAAACCGAGGATATTCAGGCTTCGAGTGCCTTCATCGCCCGTGCTGCCGAGGGGTGTGTCGACATTGTCGAGTGAATGAGCATAGGTATAGGTCGTCAGAAAACTAAGTCCATTTGAAAGCCGCTTTTCGAGTTTTGCCTGAAGCGAGTTGTAGTTGGACGCGCCATCATAGGCTGTAAACGAGAAACCGGAGAAGTGCGGGAATGGCTGGAAAGGATTTTCCTTATCGCCATTCGGATCGGTGTAGCCGCTGAAGTTGTTTGGCGTCAACGCGGTTTGTCCATTGGGATTTGGAAAGAACTGTAGATGGCGAGAGATCGCACCTACATAGCCGACCGAAGCCACCATGGTGTTGCTGATCCCGTACTCCACTGTCAGGTTGTACTGCTGACTATAAGGTGTACGAACATTGCCTTCGCCACCGCGTAGCGTAGGCTGACTGGGAGAAGTGATTTTTTGAGGAAGACCGCCTTCCAACGTAAACCCATTGGTGGGGCAGGAGCCGTTTGCCACGCAACTGCCGGTAGCCGCATAGTTCGAATCGAACTCGAAGGGAAAGTTCTCGCCGAAGTTGGGAAAATATCCGGTGCTTTCCAGGCCACCGAAGAAGATTCCGTAGCCTCCGTGCAGGACAGCCTTTTCGGTCGCTTTGTAGGCAAAGCCGACACGCGGAGCGACATTGCTTTTCTGCGGATTCACCAGGTAGCGATTGTTCGTGTATTGCAGGGTGATATGGTCTTCATTCAATAATTGGATGAACTTGGCCGGGATGGGGACACTCTGCTTGCTGGTAGGAATGAGGTATAGCCCCGTCGCAGTACCGCCGGAGGTATAAGCACTGGTCGGCACGAAGGCCGCCTGGTTATCGTGACGCTCAAGATAAGGGGTGGAGTAGTCGTAACGTATTCCGTAATTGACGGTAAGACGCTGACTAGCCTTCCAGTCGTCCTGGATGTAGCCCGCGCGGTTGAAACGCACATCATCCGAAGTAAAGACGTTGGAGATAGCGGCGCTGTTCATGTTGTTGGTCAGCAAATCGGCCACGCCGTAGCCGGTGTTCGACGTACCTACCTTGCTGGTATAGACCCCGGTAAAGTTATAGGTGCCACGAGGTTGCGTTGGCTGTGAAGTAGAGAAACGAATGCGCTGGATGTTGACACCACCTTTAATCGTGTGGTTTCCCAGAACCTTTGTGACATTGTCTAGGATTTGATAGACGTTCTCATATTCGTTGGTCGCATAAAATTGCGGTGAGCCGAAGGATGACAGGCCTGAAACATTGAAGTAGGGGAGACCGCCATTATTTTGAGCGAAGGGAACGCCGCCAAGCCCAAGGCTGGAAGCAAGCGTTGCATTATTTGCGTTTTCGTGGAGGCCCGCATAGTGGCCATAGTTGTAACCGAATCGGAACTCGTTGGTGAGCGTTGGGGTAAAGACGTGGCTCTCACTGCCGGCGAAGTTCTCCCCCAGACTGACAAGTTGACCTGTGTCGCCAAAGCCCCCACCATCCAGGACGGAACCGAGCGGTGCGGGATGTGTGGAGGGCTCGTGGTTATAGCTGTACCGCGCGAATGCTTGATCCTTGGTGCTGATATTCCAGTCCGCGCGCGTATCCCATTGAAAGGTGTTGTCGAGAGTATTCGTTTGAGCGGTGTAATTACTGTAAGTCTTTCCCGGAACGCCGATGTTGGGCGATGGAAAAAGACTAAGGAGTTTTAGCGCGACCGGGTCGAGCGGGATACCCGATTGATCGAGACGGTTACCGGCGATGGGAGTCGTTCCGTTCGCATTTGCGTTAGGCGCATAAAGTTGAATGACATTGCCGTTGACGAGGTTAGGGTTGAGTAGCTCGCTGAAGTTACCGGTGCGCATCAGTGCGGTAGGCACCGTCAACCCCGAATGGGTTTCGCCGAAGACGATGCGGTTGGCTTCCACGTCGCCGAAGAAGAAGAGCTTGTCCTTGATGATGGGTAGACCGAGGGTTGCGCCGAACTGGTTTTGACGATATTTGGCGATTGGCGACGCTCCCTGAAAAAATTCGCGGACGTCGAAGGCGTCGTTGCGAATGTACTCCCACAAAGAGCCGTGAATCTGATTGGTGCCGGATTTGATGCTGGCGTTGACGACCGCCCCGGCGGAGTGGCCGAACTCGGAGGAGTAGGCACCGGTCTGGACCTTGAACTCGGCGAGAGCGTCGGGCGGGGGACGGACGACATAGCTGGCGCCGTTGAAGAAGTCGACGACGTTTACGTTGTTGTCGACGCCGTCCATGATGTAGTTATTCTGTTCGGCGCGCTGACCGTTGGCGTTGAAGTCGCCGCCCTTCTGGCCGCGTGCTCCATTGGCTGGGGCCACCCCGGCAGTCAGCTGCGCGATGAAAACCCAGTTGCGGCCGTTGAGCGGGGTATCGTTGATCGTCTTCGACTCGATCACCTGGCCGGTGGAGCCTTCCTCGGTTTGGAGCAGCGGCGGCGCGGCGGTGACCGTGACGGTCGTGTTCTCGGCACCCGTCTTCAGTTCGACGTTGACGGCGGCGCGCTCCTGAATGTTGACGGTGATATTCTCCTGCGTGGTCGTGGAGAAGCCCGGCGCGGTGACCGTCACCTGATAGTGACCGATCTTGAGCGGCGAAAAGACGTAGTTACCGCTGGAATCCGTCTGGGTTTCGAGTACAAGCGCGGTGTCCGTGTTGGTCAGCGTGACGTGCGCGTTGGCGACGACCGCGCCGCTGGGGTCCTGCACAAGGCCGGTGATGGCACCTTGATCGGCCTGAGCGAAAGCCCGGCCGCAGGCGGTTGCAAGCAAAATAACGAACGCGACGAGCAGGACGCGCAAGGGATGCGCCCGACTGCTTCTATTGAATGTTTGTGTCACTAGGTAGACCTCCGAAAAAGGTTGCGGGCTGATGTTTGTGCTACTTAGTCCTCGCGTTTTTACGCTTAGACCGACGCGCCTGATGGGCTTGGTGAAAACCTTTCCCCGGATCAGCCTGCCAGGTAGAGATCTTAACTTCAGCAAGGCCCATCAGCTTTATGGACGGCAGAAGAACACTAGGCAACCAAGGGGATGCTTGTCAACAGAGAACTTAATTCTTTGTATCTACAATTTGCGGTTCATTGAGGACGCGTAGTACAGTTGCGGTCTAGTAGCCGCATAGGTAATCGATGAAGAAGTTATGTGTATACATTTACGTCTTGCTAGCTGCGTCCATCGGCTTATCGTCCATCGGCTTATCGATGACGGCGCAGGAAGATCACTCCGCCTTACCGCGATTGACGAAGAAGGACGGCAGGTTTGCCCTTGAAGTGGACGGTAAGCCATTTCTGATGTTGGGAGCGCAGATCAACAATTCAAGCTCGTGGGCAAGTACGCTCCCGCAGGTCTGGCCGGCGCTCGATGCCATGCATGTCAATACGGTCGAGGCACCGGTTTACTGGGAGCAGATGGAGCCGGAGCCGGGAAAGTTCGACTTCAGCGGCGTCGATCTCTTGGTAAACGGCGCGCGCGAACATAAGCTGCGGCTGGTGCTGCTCTGGTTCGGTACGTGGAAAAACGGTCAGAATCATTACGTGCCGGAGTGGATCAAGACCGACACCAGAAAATATCAGCGCGAGATCGGGCCTTATGGAAAGCTGCTCGATGTCATGTCTCCAAACTCCGTCGCGAATCTTGACGCGGACAAGAAGGCGTTTAGCGCGTTGATGCGCCACGTGCACGAGATCGACGCGGCACGGCATACGGTCATCATGATGCAAGTCGAGAACGAATCGGGTTCCGTCGGCGCGGTGCGGGATTTTTCTCCGGCGGCCAATAAGGCGTTCGCGGAAGCAGTGCCGGGGCCTCTGACAAGCGCGCTGCATCTACCGCAAGGGACCTGGGCACAGGTTTTCGGCGCGGATGCGGATGAGCGCTTTGCCGCGTACTCGACGGCGAAGTACATTGGCGAGGTGGCGGCCGCGGGCAAGCGTGAGCACGATATTCCGATGTATTGCAACGTATGGATCACGTATCCCGTGCATGCGCTCGAGAATCGCGATCGCCCCAGTGCCGGCCAGGAGTACCCGAGCGGCGGCGCACAACAGGCCAATATCGATATCTGGAAGGCGGCCGCTCCTTCGATCGACGCGCTTGCGCCGGACTTCTACTCGGGCGATGCGACGCTCTTTCGCGAGGTACTGACGGCGTATGCGCGACCGGATAACCCGTTGTTCGTGCCGGAGACAGGATTGGGCAAGAGTTTTGGACGGTACTTCTTCCATGCGCTTGGCAAGGGAGCGGTCGGCTTCGCGCCCTTCGGCGTGGATTATACGAATTGGACGATCCGCGATGGCAAGATTCCAGCGAACATGGATGAGAACTTCGCGCTCTTCGCGCCCATGGAGGAGCAGATCGCGCGGCTGAACTTCGCGGGCAAGGTGCGGACAGCCGTCGAGGAGAAGGGAACAGCCCGGCAAAGGCTGCACTTCGGAGACGTGGATGCGGTCGTGTCGTTCGGTTTTCCGCAGAGCGATGGCGACGTGCCGCCCGGAACGCCCGATCTGCAAGGCCGGGCCATGGTCGCCCAGCTGGGGCCGTATGAGTTTCTGGCTACGGGCTTCGACGCAAGTGTCAGCTTTGTGCTGAGCGATGGCACGGCGCGGAACGAACAGCTTGAAATTTTACGGGCGGACGAAGGCCAGTATACCGGCGCGACCTGGACGACAAGCCGCGTCTGGAACGGCGACCAGACCGACCGCGGGCTGAACTTCTTCGATCACAACACACAGGTGGTAAAGATCAGAATGCATACGATCCCGCTCCTCGATAAGGAGACTCGGCGATGAAGCGGTTTGCGTTGGCTTGCGCGCTGATCTCCGCGTCGATCACGGCGCAAACGGCACAGCTTGGCTCCATGCCGGACGTGCTCTACGGCGCTGCTTACTATCACGAGTACGCGCCATCCGAGCGGCTCGATAAGGATGTCGCGCTGATGAAGGCGGCGGGCTTGACCGTCGTCCGCATGGGGGAGTCAACGTGGAGCCTTTGGGAGCCGGAGGACGGGAAGTTCGAGTACGCGTGGATGGACCGCGTGGTCGACGCGATGGGAAAAGCCGGGATCAAGGTCATCATGGGTACCCCGACCTACTCTATTCCGACATGGATGTACCACGAACACCCCGAGATCCTGGCGCGGCCTCTGCATGGCGGCGAGACCAGCTACGGGATGCGCCAGAATATGGACACCGACAGCCCGGCGTATCGCTTCTACGCGCAGCGGCTGATCCGGCATATGGTCGAGCATTACAAGAATAACCCAGCGGTCATCGGCTGGCAGATCGATAATGAGACCTCGTCCTACGGCGCGGCCAACCATGATGTGTTTGTCGGGTTCGTGAACCATTTGAAGCAAAAGTTCGGCACGACGGACGCGTTGAACAAGGCCTGGGGACTGAACTATTGGGGCCAGGACGTGAACGGCTGGGAGAACATGCCGGAGCGCGACGGCACGATCAGCACCGGCTACAAGTTGGAGTGGACGCGCTGGGGGCAGATGCGCGTCACCGATTTCCTGAGCTGGCAGGCGTCGCTGGTGCGGGAGTATCGCGGGCCGGGACAGTTTGTGACGCAGGACTTCGGCGGCGCGATGCGGCGCGACGTGAATGAGCACGAGGTGGCGAAGGCGCTCGACATCGCCGCGAACAACCCCTACCACGGCACGCAGGATCACTTCGACGGGCAGTCGCAGGCGGAGCAGGGAGACTATGCACGGTCGTTGAAGCAGACCAATTTTCTGGTGACCGAGACGAACGCGCAGACGACGGATTGGACCTCCGGCTACCAGTATCCGCCCTATGACGGGCAGCTTCGGCTCGATGTCTACACGCATCTTTCGAGCGGCGCGAACATGGTGGAATACTGGCATTGGGCGTCGATTCCTTCAGGCCAGGAGACGTACTGGAAGGGTGTGCTCTCGCACGACGGTGAGCCGAATCGGGCCTACGCGGAGGTTTCGCGGACGGCGCATGAGTTACAGAAGATCGGTCCGCGCCTCGTCAACCTGAAGATCAAAAACGAGGTGGCGATCCTGTACAGCGTCGACTCGGCGAACGCGCTCGACTTCATGCCGTTTGCGCTGGAGCGCGGACCGCAATGGTCGATCGGCAAAACGGTGGCCGACTACAAGAGCGTTGTCGACCAGATGCACCGGGCGTTCTACGAGGCCAATGTCGGCACGGACTTTATCTTTCCCGAAGACGCGGACTTTGGCCGTTACAAATTGATCGTCGTTCCGCCGCTCTATATCGCCGATGATGCGCTGCTGACAAAGATCGCCGACTATGTAAAGAGCGGCGGCCATGTGCTGATGAGTTTTAAAAGCGGCTTTGCCAATGAGAACTCGGCGATACGGAGTGTGCGCGCGCCGGGGCCGTTGCGCGAGGCGACGGGGTTCAGCTATCAGGAGTTCTCTAATTTGGAGAAGCCGCTTGCCCTCAAGGGCGATCTGCTGCAGAGCGCGGGCGCGGGTGGAGCGATGTATTGGGCGGAGTTCCTAATACCGGATCATGCCATAACGCTGGCAAGCTACGACCATCCGTTCTTCGGCCGCTGGCCGGCGATCACGCGTAACGCGTACGGTACGGGATCGCTGACCTATGAGGGGACGTTCCTCTCGGACGCGGCTCAGAAAGCGGTCGTGGCCGATGTGCTGCGCGACGCGAAGCTGCTATCGACCCTGCAACTCCCCGCCGGACTGCGGGAGAAGAGCGGCGTCAACAGCATGGGCAAACCGGTGCATTATTACCTGAACTACACCGGCCAGCCGCAGAGCTTTCGCTATGGGCGAGGCGCGGGCAGCGATCTGCTTACGGGTAAGTTAATTGCCTCCGGGCAGTCGATGACACTTGCGCCATGGGACCTCGCCATCGTCGAGGAGCGTTGAGGACGCGATGTTGAGACTCGTTCGATGGACCGTGCTTGGGCTGGCTTTGCTGCCGTGTGTCGCGCAACAGCGCAAGACGGCCATGAACGGTGAGGATGCGAGTGCGTTGGCGCGCGCGCTGGCGGCCTATGACGAGGGCGACGCGAACGCGCGGACGGATTTAGAACGTCTGGCGAGTAAGTATCCGGCGAACTTTTCCGCAAACGAAGCGGTAGGCGTGATGTACGTCGAGGCGGGCGATGCGGCGCGCGCGATGCCTTTTTTGGAGCGCGCGGCTTCCGCGGAGAAGAGCAATGCCGCCGCCGCGGCAAATCTTGGCGCGGCCTTCCTGAGCCTTGGCGATCTGAACGCGGCGGTGCGGACGCTACGGAGCGCGGTTGCGCTCGATCCAAGGAACGCGGCGGCACAGGCCAATCTCGGTCGCGCCCTCTATCAAGCGAAGCGGACGGACGAGGCGGCCAAAACCTTCGCGAAGGCTGCCGCGCTTGATCCAACCAACACGGACGCTCTCTACAACTTGGCCGTGGCCTTGTTCGATCTCCACGACGATAGGGACGCTGTAGCCGCGCTGGAGCGCATTCCGGCGGCGCAACGAACCGACGCCGTCGAGTCGCTTTGGGGTGACGCGGAAGAGCGTCGCGGGCGCTTTCAACAAGCGGTCGAGCATCTACAAAGCGCCGCCCGCATCCATCCCACCGAGCCTGCTGTCTACGCCGTGACGGTTGAATTGCTGCGGCACTGGTCGTGGGACACGGCGGCGGAGGTGAGCGCGTTCGGCGTGGAACGCTACCCGGAAAGCCAAAGGTTACGGATGGCGCAGGGTATTGCCGCTTACGGCAGCGGCAAATATGCATCGGCCGCTACTATCTTTGGAAGGCTGCTGGCGGCCGATCCGAACAGTGAGAGCTATGGCGATCTGCTGGGGCGGAGCTGCACGGCGGCCGGCGGATCGGAGGCACCGGCGTGTGGGCGGCTGATCGCCTTCGCGGAGGCACATCCGAAGAATGCCGCGATCGGTGTGTCGGCGGCCGTCAGCCTGCTGCATGGGAGCGTGCCGGAGACGCACCTCGATCAAGCGCAGCGACTGCTGGAAGCGGCGATCGAGAGCGATCCCGGAAACGCGGATGCCCGGTATCAGTTCGGCGTCTTGCAGCAGCAGCGTTTGCAATGGAACGAGAGCGCGGCGTCGCTGGAAAAGGCGGTCGAGTTGCGCCCGGCCTTCGCGGAGGCGCACTATCGATTGTCGAGGGCCTATGCGCACCTGGGCGATGCCGCTCGCGCTCGCGTCGAGATCGCGTTGCAGCAGAAGTACAGCCGGCAGGAGAAGGATGAGACGAACGCGAGGTTGAAAGAGGTCACCACATTTCTCGTGGCATCGCACTAGACGGCTATCTACGCTCGATCGCGCTGCGGCAGTCGCTTAGCCGCCGGGAGTTCCTGCGCGGCGTTTCGGGCGCGGGCGCGGCAAAGGCGTTCTTCGGGCCAACGGCTTTGGGAGCCATCATGACCGCTCCCGCGCCTAAGGTGGTGGTCGTCACCTTCGGCGGCGGGGCGCGGGACGAGGAGACGTTCGCGCCCGAAGGCCAGCAGTACATCCCTCATATGCTCAACGAATTGATCCCGCAGGCTACCTTTTTTACGCAGGTGGTCAATCGTGGGATTCTCGGCCATTATGTCGCAACGGCCAGCCTGGCAACCGGCGTCTATGAGACGTTCAACAACTTCGCGCCGGTCGCGCCGCATAGCCCGACGATCTTTGAATACTTTCGCCGCGACCTTCACCGTCCGGCGAACGATGCCTGGGTGATCGCGCCCAGTAATGGCTTCAATCGTATCGGTGAGAGCGATCATGCGCTCTATGGCGGCGGGCTGGGCGCGCATGTGGTGCTGCCGAAACATCTGCTAACGATGGCCGCGGGCAGTGTGAGCGGCCTGTCCCCCGGTTTGGATCACCTGATGCACGACAACTATGAGTCGGCGATCCAAGTGCCGTTATCGGCTTCGGCGGCGGGCAACCAGGTGCATCTGGAAGAGCTGGCAAAGATCATGCAGCTTTCGATGAGCGAGTTTCTGGCGCACGCGCGGACGGTGTCGAGTCCGGACGAGCTGTCGATCTATATTGCGCGGCAGGTGATGCGGCAGCTCGCGCCCAGCCTGCTGTGGATCACGCTGCACGACATCGACATCGCACATTCCGGGGCCTACTCGCTCTACACGGATGCCGTGCGGAGGTCGGACCGGCTCTGCGGCGATCTGTGGCGCGCGGTCCAGGCCAATCCTGAATATGCCGGGCGGACGCGGATGTTTATCCTGCCCGACTTTGGCCGCGACTCCGACGGCGATGCGGGCGGCAACGGCTTTCAACACCATCGCACGGGCGACCCGCTCTCGCGCACGACCTGGATGATGGCGCTTGGGCATGGCATACGCGAAAACGTGACCGTCGACCGCATGATCGAGCCGGTCGACCTGGTGCCGACACTGGGGCGTATTCTGGGCTGCGATGCCCGGTTCGCGGCGGGGCGGCCGTTGACGGAGGTGTTGTGATCGAACCGGGTGATCTGGCAGGGTATCCGCCGCAGGCGCGAGCTCTAGCGGTCAAGCACCTCGCCTTACTGCAGACATTGCCGCCGGTTTTTGGAGCGCTCTTTCTCAGCGAAGTGATCGGGTATGATTGGCGGTTTCCAGCAGAGCGGGCGGACATCGAGCGCCAACTGACCTTCCTCGAAGCGATGGACGAGGTGCAACTGACTGCGGCAATGGCCGGATTCGCGGAGCTCCCGCTGTCGGCTGCGTTGCAGCAGCGACGATGGGCGCCGGCTCCGGCGGAGTTCGTGGAGAAGCTGACAGCTTACCTATGGTCGGTTCATGCGATGGACCGGTTTCGGGCTGTGGCAACGGAGTACCAAAAGGAGCTGTTCGCGGCGCAGCCGGAGCCCATACCAAGGATTCCACGGTTGTGCGTCGTGGTCATCGGTAAAGGCGCACCGCCGGGGGCGGTCAAACTTTTTCAGAAACTGCGGCCGCGGGGTACCTACTTCGGTCAGGTGAAATCAGCCGCCGGGCTGGACAGCCTGTTCGGGACGGTGATGGCCAGGGCGAAGGCGCATCCGGCACCGTATGCACACTGGTATGTAGAGGGTGGCGCTCCTTACCAGCGTACCGGTTCGGCGGAGCTGTTGACGATCTCCTATGAGCGGCTTGCGCCGTTGCGACAGGCGCTGCTGGCGAAGGTCGGTTCGGTGAGGGACGCGGGCGACGGCGTGGGGCCGGAGACACTGCGCAGCCTACTTGCGACTCTGACGCCCGAGCAGTTAGGCGTGGGCGAGAGCGCTGAGGATGCGGTCAGGCGGAGGTTCGAACTAAGCTTGTTGACGGAGGGCTCGGGGACGCAGATCTTTTCGACGACCTTTGTGCAGTGGGCCGGGCGCGAGCTGCTGCGGCGGGCACGGCCTCTGACGATGGTGTTGCGGTATGCGCCCAGACAGGCGGAGCGAGCGATGGATCAGTTGCTGCGGGTGGATGCCGCCGTACCCGCGACCGACGCCGCCGGGTCATTAGTGGACGCCGACATGGGGGCGTACTACACCTGGGTAAACCTTCAGCGGCTGCCGGGGGCGGAACAGGCGTCGTTTGTGGTGTGGTTTGAGGACGGGCAGGAGGCCCTGGCGGCCGGTCCGGCGATGGCTCGGGGAGCGGTCTCGAACGCGGCCTGCGACTTAGCGCAGGTGCTGAAGTGGCTGTCTTAGGGAATGCGGAGTTGAATTCGGAATTAAGGTTTAGCGGGTTCGTCGATCTTGAGGATTTGGTCGGCTTTGACGTTCGATAGCTTTTGGACGATGCTGCTGGGCCAGTGGATTTCCAGGCTCGCGGTGGTGTCGGTGCCGAGGCCGAAGTGGGCGCGCTTATCGTTCGACGATAAGTAGGAGCCGGTGGTGGAAACGGTCGCGTACTGGTTTCCGCGCGATGTGGTGAGCTTGATCTCAGCACCGATGGCGTCTCGGTTGGAGGTGTGGCCAGTCAGCGCGAGCGTGAGCCAGTGATTGCCGGTGACAGTCTCGTTGTGCAGGATGTGTGGCGCGCCGCCGTTGGTGGCGACTACCGCATCAAGGCGGCCATCGTTATCGAGGTCGCCGATAGCCATGCCGCGGCTGACCCAGGCCTGTTGGAAGACGGCTCCGGAGGTGGCGCTGACGTCGGTAAACGTCTTGCCGTGCTCATTGTGGGCGAGCAGCATCGGCTCGCGATAGTGGATTTGCGGACTGGAAAGCTCCACCGTGTCCAGATCGTGGCCCTGGGCGACGAGGAGGTCTTTCCAGCCGTCGTTATCGTAGTCGAGAAAGTGGATGCCCCAGCCGGAATGAAGCAGCGTCATGCGGGCGATCCCAGCGGTGTAGCTGTCGTAGGTAAAGGTCGAGTCGCCGTTATTGCGATATAGGGCGTAGCGCTGGTTGGCTAGATTGGTGATGACGAGGTCAGGCAGGCCGTCGTTATCGTAGTCCTCAAAATCGATGCCCATGCCGGCGTAGGTACGCCCATCGGAGTCCACGGCGATTTCGGCGGTAAGCCCGGTCTCCTCGAATGTCCCGTTCCCTTTGTTATGGTAGAGAAACTCCAGCATGGAATCGTTAGCGATCGCAAGATCGATCTTTCCGTCGCGGTCGAAGTCTGCAAGGGCGAGGCCAAGTCCTTTACCTGGAACATCCAGGCCCATCTTCTTCGAGCTTTCGGTGAAGTGCCCGTTACCGTCGTTATGGAAGACGAGCGGGGTGATGGCGGGGAAGATGTCCGGATGGCAATAGGCGCGGTAGCCCTCCCGATGCTCGCCGCACCAGACGTCCTCGAAGTCCCATTGCGTGTAGCGAAGGACGATCAGGTCGAGTTTGCCGTCATTATCAAGGTCGACCCAGGCGGCGGAGGTGTACCAATTCTGGCCGGGGGTGGTGTCGCCGCCAGTACCGGAGGAAGCGGTAATGTCGGTAAAGGTGCCGTTGCCGTTATTATGGTATAGCCGGTTGCCCCCGTAGGCGGTGACGTAGAGGTCCTCGAAGCCGTCATTGTCGAAGTCGCCCACGGCTACGCCCATGCCGTAGCCGATACCCTTAAGGCCGGCTTTCTCGGTGACATCTTCAAAGGTGCCGTCTTTCTTCTGATGAAACAGGCGGTTCCAATCGGCGGGGGAAGCTTTTTGCGGAATGGTGCCTTTTGAAGTTGGGTCGGCCAGGGGCGCGCCGTTGACGAAGAAGAGGTCGAGCAGACCGTCGCTGTCGTAGTCGAAGGCGGCTACGCCGGAGCCCATGGTTTCAAGCAGGTACTTGTGCGAGGTATGGGAAGCTACACCGGTGAAGTGAATACCGGCTTTTTCCGTGGTGTCGGTGAAGAGGGCGGACTGGGCATAGGCATGGCTGCTTGAGAGGAAAATTGAGAGCACAAGCAAAGCGCACGATGCGGCTTGACGAAGTTGCGCCGCTCCGGTCGAGGTGACGTGTTTCTTTATAGCGGCAAAGGTCATGATTACTGAGCGGCGGCCGTGACAGGTGCCGGCGTACCCCGGCCGGTGAGCTGGCGGATAATGTCTACCTCGCGCTGGCGGTAGGGCGTGTCGTCCTGCTTGAAGACCTCGTGGAACCAGAGCGTCGGTTGCGAGCGGACGTAGGGGCGATCCCAGGAGTCCCACGGGAGATAGGTCTGGGTCTTGCCGGCGACGAAGCCCCAGTTGATGGCGGCCACGTTATATTTTTTGGCGATAGGCAGCGATCCGTCGAAAGTGCTGCCATTGCCGCGAGCCATGTACTCCGTGCAGAGGATGGGGCGATGATTGGCTTGCAAAGCGACGATGCGGGCCTCGAACTGCTCCGGCCAGCCGTAATCGTGGAAGGAGATCACGTCAGACTCAGCGAGTTGAATCTTCGTGGTGGCACTTTCCTTGGCGGGATCGGACCAGTTACCTACCCAGACGCCGCTGGTGAGCGGTTGGATCGGATTGACGGAGCGCGCCCAGGCGAAGGCTTGCGGCAGCAGCTGGTCGACGCGAGCGACCTTCGCGGGCTCGTCGGCCACTACATCGCCGCCGCGGTTGTCGGGCTCGTTCCAGACATCCCATCCGAGAATGCGTGGGTCATTGGCGAACGCTCCGACAACGCCGGTGACGTAGGCCTTCAGCTTGGGCTCATAAGCGGTGTCGAGCAGCTCCTGTTTACCGGGGCTTTGCACCCAGCCGGAGTTGTGGATGCCTGGGATGGGCGGATGCTGCGGGCCGAGGTGCGGGTTGGGCTCCCAGCAGGAGTCGAAGAGGACCAACAGCGGGCGGATGTGATGCTTGGCGGCAATGGTAAGGAAGGTGTCGAGGCGCTGCTTGAACCCGGCGGGATCCTGCTGCCAGAGCTGGTCTTGTAGAAAGACGCGCATGGTGTTCATGCCGATCGATTCGCCCATGCCGAGCTCTTTATCATTCAGCGCCGGGTTGAAGGTGGCCGCCTGGAACATCTCAAGCTCATTGATGGCGTCGGACGGAATAAAGTTCGAGCCGACGAGCCAGGGCTGCTTCGCGTACCAATCGTTGGCTTGCTGCTCGGTCCAGCGGGCACGGCCTTGAGCAAGGCACGAGATCGAGAGAAGCGTAACGACAACCGTGGAGAAAAGCAGTTTCTTCGGGAAAGAGAGCATGTACTTAAACCGCCTTTGAGTCAGCCACACCACTATAAATGGGTGGCCGGGAATTGAGCTACCTGGCTTGCACTATGGCGACACCGTAGCGCTCGAGCGTGATGACGGCAGCATCCTTATTGTCGAGGATGCTGTGCATAACAACCGGCAGCTTTACGGCTTGCGGTGTTTGGGCGAAATTGACGAAGATGAAGACCCGCTTACCGTTGCCTTCACGGGGGTAGACCTCGACGCCCTCGGGAACGGGGCCGAAGGCGGCTTGCACGCCGGAGGTTTCGGTCATCCATTTGGCGGCATTGAGCAGCGCGGCATCGTCCATCCACGCGCCGATGTAGGTGATGCGGCCCTTCCCGACCTTACGGGTGATGGCGGCGGGCTGACCGTCGAGCCAGCCATTCGACTTGCCGTAGCGCATCAGGACCTCGGTGTCTGGAGCCGAGGTGGAGAGCTGCTCGGCCCAGATCTTAGAGGTGGTCGAGCCCCAGGTGCCAGTAACGGGCGGAATGTCGCCCGGTTGTGCAAGATCGGCGGATTGGATGGCGTACCACTGTTCGACGCGTCCCCCGAGCAGGCTGGTAAGCGGGCCGGGGCCTCGCTTGGTTTGTAGGGAGTTGTCGCTATCCTTCATGCCGGAGCGTTGGCCCAGGACAAGGTGGCCGCCCTGCTTCACGTAGCTGATGAGGTTCTTCGCCGCATCCTCCGTAAGGACAGCGAGGCCCGGAGCGACGACAAGTTTGTAGCTGGAGAGGGGCACGGTGGGCGGAACGATATCGACGGATTGAGAGAGCCGGCGGAGCGGCTTGTAGAAAGAGACGATTTGCGCGACCGGATCGAAGGCCTGATTATGCCGCTGCCAGTCGATGGCCCAGCGCGAGTCGTAGGAGTGGAGGATAGCGACCTGCGAGCGCGGGCTGGTACCGGCGAGCGCAGGGCCGGCCTTCGCGAACTCCGCGCCGAGCTGCTGGACTTCGCTGTACAGCGGAACGGGGGTGCCATCCGAGCCCACCAACGTCCCGTGCATCTCTTCCTGGCCGTTCAGGGCGGAGCGCCATTGCCAGTATTCGACGGCGTCCGCCCCCAGGGCCCCCCGGGGGGCCGCCCCGGGGGCGGCCCCCGCCGCGGGGGCGGCCGGGGGTT
>CAXTRY010000009.1:17736-22894 GCA_964246805.1 uncultured Acidobacteriaceae bacterium | reverse complement strand
GCGCGGGGGCCGGCGCATGGGCGTGGGGGTGCCCTGCCTTTGGCGCGGACCTCGCCTTTGTCGAGGACGGTGTTGTCGGCGGACCAGTTGACGGAGCCGGGCTGCGTCTCCATCACCCAGAAGTTTTTGCGTCGGAAGCCGCGGGTGAGGTCATGAGCGGCTCCATTCGCGGCGGGATCGAGATGGCCGCGACCGACGTAGTCGTCCCATGACGCAAGATCGAGGTCCTGCTCGGTAACGTAGTGGTCGTAGCCGTCGTACCAGCCCATGGTGTTGGTGGTGATCCACATCCGCTTGTCGATCAGCGGGCGGATGACATCGATCTGGTTCTTGTCATAGGCGCGCCACGTGTCGGATACAAAGCGCTTCCAACTCAGCAGCAGACCGGGATTGCCATACTTCTCCTGAATGGGAATCTGTGCCCAGTCGGTGTAGGCCTCGGACCAGTAGGCGGTAGTCCAGCGGGTGTTCAGGTTGTCGAGGGTCTTGTAGCGCTCCATCAGCCATTCGTGGAAGGCGTCTTTCGCTGCCGCGCCGTAGTCTTCGGAGCCGATCTCGTTATCGAGCTGCCAGCCGATGACGTTAGGGTTGTGGCCGTAGCGGCGTGCCATCCGCTCGGCAATATCGCGGCAGAGGACGCGGTAGTGCGGATCGATAAAGGACTCTTGCTGCCGGTTGCCGTGCTCGGCGCGCTTGCCGTCGGCTTCGTAGCGGAGAGTTTCAGGATATTTCTGCGTGAGCCACGCGGGCGGCGTCGCGCTGGGGGTGCCGAGGACGATGGCGACATGGTGCCGGGCGGCGGCGGCGATAGCATGGTCGAGCCACTCGAACTGGAAGTTGCCCTCGGTGGGTTCCATGGAGGACCAGGCGAATTCAGTAACCCGTGCGAAGCGGACATGCGCTTGCTCCATCAGCGTCAGGTCGGCGTCCCAACGTGATTCCGGCCACTGCTCCGGATACCAGGCCGCGCCGAGATAGAGCGCGGGCGGCGTCTCCGGCTGCTGGCCTTGTAAGACGTGCGGCGCAGTGCTCAAGGCTTGGAGCAGGGCAAGTCCCAGAGCAAGCGTAAGTGCACAACGGCGATGCGGCATCGGAGAACTCCGTTGCGCGCGGCGGTAAACGGTTCCGCGCTGCGCACCCAGCATAGCGTGAATGTAGGTTCGTCGTCTTCTGTTAGTCTGAGTCCGTTTGGATGCACATGAATGGGAGCGTTTAGATGACAATGAAGCGGATGAGTGCGGTTCTGGTCTTGGCGGGTTGTTTGGGCGGTACGGCGATCCAGGCACAAAGCGCCCCAGCGGCGGGAGCCATGGTGGAACCGAGCAAGAGCTTCGATGCTTCGCTCATGACGCTTCAAGACGAGATGATGAGCCTGGCGAAGGCCATGCCGGCGGAGAAGTACAGCTTTGCGCCGAGCGCGGCGATCTTTGTGCCGAGCCAGAAGACAAGCTACGAAGGCGTTCGCAGCTTCGGCGCGATGATCGTGCACGTCGCGCAGGCCAATTACTACTACGCGGGCACGGCCAGCGGATTGAAGCCGGATGCGGACATGAAGGCGCTGGGCGCGCTGACGGATAAGGACAAGATCGTCGCGGCGTTGGCGGATTCGTTTGCGTTTTCACACAAGGCCATGGGCATGCTGACAACGGCGAATGCATTCGAAGGAGTGCGCGGGATGCAAACACGCGCGAGCGCGGCCGCCGGGTTGATCGCCCATGGCTTCGATCATTACGGACAGCTGGCGGAGTACCTCAGGATGAACGGCATCGTGCCGCCGGCGAGCGCGAAGTAGCGCAAAGCTACTCAATCGGCTTGCTGCTCAGCGATTCGCTGAGCTCAGGAATACCGTGTCTGCGGAAGCGAGCTAGCGGAGCAGGTCGCCGAGGCGATCCGTCTCGGCAGTCGGTGCGGGACGCAGAATATAGGTAAGACCCACGGCGGCTGTGTCGGTGTGGATGCGAAGACTGCGGTTATAGTAGGCGGAGAACGTGGTGCGACGAGTAAGAGGGATATCAAGAGCATTGGTGAAGCCGTTGTCTTCGGTGATGTTGCGTCCGGTGACTACGGTAGCATTACCGCGGCGTGAGGGACCGTAGGTCTTTTGATCGCCTACCGGCAGCTGCTCGTAAGCGGCGGTCTCAAATGAGATACCGTGCGCAATATCGACACTGAAGCCCAGCTGAAAATGGGCGAGGGGGCCGAGCGAGGTGTAGTTTTTGGTGACCAGGGGATTGACGAGCGTAGACGAATCGCCCATGCCAATCTCGACCAACGGGGTGAGACGGCCGAAGGTACGCTCGAAATGGTTCGAGACATCAAAGGTCACGCGACCGGTGGAAAGACCATAAGAGGTATCGCCGGTGGGCGCGGTAAAGGCACCGGTGAGCTGGTAGTCGAAGAGCTGTTTGCCGGAGTAGGTAGGCGAAAAAGCGGTGTGCAGACCGAAGAGCACATCGCCCAGTTCGGCGCGCTGGATGACCAGTTGGGCGTTGGCGCGCGGACGCGAGGAGCGGCTCTGCGCCAAGCGGTAAAGATAGATCGGAACGGTGATGTCGATGTTGAAATGGTCGCCGAAGCTGTAGCCGACGGCGGGGGTGGCGAGCGTGGCCCAGCCCGTGATGGAGTCGTGCAGCGAAGAGATCGTGATACCGCCATTCATGCCCCGCAGATTGCCGGAGAGTCCGGGGACATCGGGCACTTCGGACTGCTCGCTGGGGGTTGCGGTGGCTTGAGGGGTAGTTTCCTGTACCGGCTTCTGCGCGGGGACGGCGGTGGAAAGTGCCAGCGCGATGACGAGAAGGACGCTGAAGTGGCTTGCCGGCAACGTAATGCTCCTGCGTCCACTCTACTTGAGCATAGAGCGAAGTGGCTTAGTCGATGTTTATCGAATGCTTTAGAAGCTGAAAGTAGACGCGTGTTACCGCGTTAGCGATCGGCTATCGGAAGGTAAGGCGTGGGGTAGGCTGGTCCCAGGTAGTCGGCGCGCGGGCGGATGAGACGATTATCGTCATGCTGCTCGATCACATGGGCGGCCCATCCGGCGATGCGGCTGACGGCAAAGATGGGCGTAAAGAGGTCGATGTCGATGCCGAGGGTGGTATAGGTGGAGGCGGAGTAGAAGTCGACATTGGCGTTCAATTTCTTTTCGGCTTTGACGAAGGTCTCGATCCGGCGCGAAAGATCGAACCACTTGGTATTGCCGGCGGCTTTGCCGAGCTCTTCGGACATGCGGCGCAGGTGCGTGGCGCGGGGGTCTTCCGTGTGGTAGACGCGATGGCCGAAGCCTGAAATCTTTTTCTTCTCGGCGAACATCCGCCGGACATACTCGATAGGGTCGGCTCCGGCGGCGTCGATGGCGTAGAGGAGGCGCATGGTGGCTTCGTTGGCCCCGCCGTGGAGAGGGCCTTTAAGCGCCCCGATAGCCCCGGTAATGGCGGAGTGAATATCGGCCAGGGTAGCGGCGATGACGCGGGCGGCAAAGGTGCTGGCGTTCAGCTCGTGATCGGCATGGAGGATCAGGGCGATATCGAGGGCGCGGATGGCGGTGGCCGATGGCTTCTCGCCGTTGAGCATCCAGAGGAAGTTGGCGGCGTGGGAGAGGGCCGCGTCGGCCTCTACAATTTCCTTGCCTTTGCGGATGCGGTCAAAGACAGCGACGATGATCGCGATCTGCGAGGTGAGCCGAAAGCTCTTACGGAGGTTGGCGTCGTGGGTGGAATCGGCCTCATCCGCGTCGTAGAGGCTGAGCAGCGAAGTGGCGGTGCGAAGGACCTGCATCGGAGCGGCGTCTTTCGGGACGGTGCGAAGGAGATCGATGACCGGTGCCGGAAGGCGGCGGGTGGCGGCAAGCTCGGTGGTGAAAGCGGCAAGCTCAGCCTCCGTGGGGAGCTTGCCATACCAAAGGAGATAGGTAGTCTCTTCGAAGGTGGAGCGCTCGGCAAGCTCGTGAATGTCGATGCCGCGATACGAGAGCACGCCCGCGTCGCCGTCGATCCAACAGATGGAAGAGGTAGTGGCGACAATTCCTTCAAGGCCCTTGGGCGCGACGGCGGTGGACATGGTGCGATCTCCTGTGGTGCTGTGACGAAGGTACACCGGTTATAACGCAGCTGAGAACCGATTGTCATCGTAGGATGGCGCGAGAGCGTTGTGTTTCGGGTTCACCGCGCGAGAAGGATCGCTATCGGGCACGCGTTTCGTCTACAGTAAACGGGACGATCAGGAGAGATCTATGAGCGATACGGAGTATGGAACGCAGAGGACGGCATCGGGTGCGTTTATCGGATTGATGGTGGTGTCGCTGCTGGCGGCGATTGCCGCTCTAGTCTGGTGCTACGGGCTGCAGAACCATGTCGGCGTGGTGGAGAAACGCCTGGCAGCGGCGGACCAGCGCAATGCGGAGCTGACGCAGCAGCTGGAAGAGACGGACGCGAAGCTGAAGGCGACGGCTGAGACGCTGGGGCAGAGCGTCGGGATGACGCAGCGGCAGATCGAGGCCCGGACGCAGACGATTCTCGTAGCGCAGCGCGCGACGGTCGAGAAGACGGCGAAGCTCGAGCAGGCACAAGCGCAAGCCGAGAAGAAGATTGGCGCGGTTTCAAGCGACGTAGCCAGCGTGCGCACGGACGTGGGCGGCGTAAAGACCGACGTGGCTACCACCAGGTCCGATCTGGAGACGACGAAGTCGCAGTTGAATCGGGTGGTGGGCGACGCGGGCGTGATGAGCGGGCTGATCGCGACCAACCACGGGGAACTCGAAATCCTGAAGCACAAAGGCGACCGCAATTACTACGAGTTCACGCTGCAGAAAGGATCGAAGCCGATCCTTATCTCGACGGTCAAGCTGCAGCTGAAGAAGGTGGATGAGAAGAAGTCGCGGTTTACCCTGAACGTCAGCGCCGATGATCGTAACATCGAAAAGAAGGATAAGAGCCTTGACGAGCCGGTACAGTTCTACACCGGCAAGGATCCGCTGCTGTATGAGGTCGTGGTGAACTCGATGGAGAAGAACAAAGTTTCGGGGTATCTCGCGACGCCGAAGAACGCGCCGGTGATGGCGCCTGCACCATAGATCGCGGTGAGTGACCTTAAGACGCGGAAGGGGGGGGGGGGGAGGGGGGGGCCCCGGACCGGGGGTGGGGGGGGCGGGGGTTTTTTT
>CAXTRY010000009.1:0-17726 GCA_964246805.1 uncultured Acidobacteriaceae bacterium | reverse complement strand
TCTATCGGGGTGAGATACCTTAAGACGCGTACGGGGGGACGCCTATGGGGGCCCCCCTTCCGCTTGTGTGCCGGAGCCGTTACTTTTTCTTTGTTGCGGTCTTCTTTGCTGCGGTCTTCGTCGCTGCCTTTTTTGTCGCCATGATTGCCTGTTCTCCCTGTGCGGTCCAGCATCGTGCTGCACCAAAAATCGTGCAGTCTAGGTGAGGTATAGTTGTGCGGGAAAAACGTGTCAAGAGGAAAATGCAGATTGGCAAAGTTTTTTTCCGAGGAGTCGCGGATGGTTCTTCCGGGCGTTGCCTACATGGAGAATGACTGCCGGCGCGAGCGCCGTTTCGCCGGTGCGCTATAGTGAGCATCAAGCAGAAAACATCGAGCATCAAGCGGAAATATTGAAGATTCATCCAGGAGTATCGCCCATGCGTGTGCGTTTAGCGGCTGCGTTGTTCCTTTCCTTCTGCGGGGTCGCGGCCGGGGCGCAGAAGCGCGCGATCACGGAGAAGGACCTCTTCGACTTTCATTGGATTGGGGATTCGCAGCTGTCGCCGGATGGCGAGCGGGCGGTGTTTGTCCAGACGACGGTAGACGCTAAACGCGAAGGGTATGACACGGCGATGTATCTGCTGGATCTGGCGACCCCGGGCAGCGAGCCGCGGCGGCTGACCAATGGCCCGCGCGATACCCAGCCGCGCTGGTCGCCGGACGGCAAGCGGATCGCTTTTGTGCGCGTGACGGAGAAGGAGGGCAAGCCGCAGCCGGGACAGGCCATGGTGCTGTCGCTCGCCGGAGGGGAGCCGCAGCCGATGCCGGCGATTGATGAAGGCGCTAAATCGCCGCGCTGGTCGCCGGACGGCAAGTACCTGGCGGTGCTGAGCGACGTGCCGATCGTTCCCGAGCCGAAGAAGGTGGAGGGCGAGAAGAAGGAGCCGGAGCATGTCAGCGATGTGCGGGTGATCACAAAGTCCGTCTATCGCAATAACGACAGCGGCTATCTGGATGGCAAAAGTGCCGGGCAGTTGTTCGTCTACGCGATGCCGGGTGAAGGGCAGCCGGTGAAGGCGGCACGGGCGATGACGGCGGGGAAGTATGGAGTGGAGGAGTTCGTCTGGGCGCGAAGCTCGGACCGGATTTATTACACCATTGCGAAGGTCGAGGACGCATCGTATGCGATGGCGCACAATGAGATCGATGCCGTACCGGTAGGTGCCGGCGAGGAAGTGCCCTCGAGCACCACCATAGCACAGATAAAGGATGCGGCGTCGGGACTGGCTTTGTCGCCGGACGGAAAGACGATGGCGTTCCACGCGGAGGAGCAGTTAGCCAAACCGCGCTCGCATCAACAAGCTGATTTGTTTGTCTTATCGCTGGATACGCCCTCGACCGCGCCGAAGAATCTTACCGTGACTTATGACTACGAGATGGGTGGGGCCATCGGCGGCGACAATACGGCTCCGCGCGGCGGCGGACGGAGCGGCCCGGTATGGACGCCGGATGGGAGATCGATCGTCGACGTGGTGGGTAAACGGGGAAGCGCCATCGTGGTGTCGGTCGATACCGGAACGGGCGCGGTCAAGGAGTTGACGGCGGAGAAGCAGGCGGTACTCGGGTTCGGATTGGCGGCGGATGGCGGCAAGCTGCTGGTGCTGGTGTCGACGCCGGTGAATATCGGCGATCTATTCATAGTAGCGGCGGATGGGTCTAAGTCGCAGACGCAGCTGACGAAGATCAATGACGAGCTGTTTTCTAAGTTGAATCTGACGATGCCGGAGGATATACAAGTGACTCCGACGGCAAACGTGAAGGATATTGGCGCGGAGAAGATCGATACTTTTGTGCAGCGGCCGCCGGATGTAACGCCGGGTAGGAAATATCCGCTGATTCTGAACATCCACGGTGGCCCTCACGCGGCCTATGGGTGGGTATTCGACCATGAGATGCAATGGATGGCGGCGAAAGGCTATGTGGTGGTCTATCCGAATCCGCGCGGATCGACGACTTACGGGCAGCAGTTCGCCAACGTGATTCAGCATAACTATCCAGGAGACGACTTTCACGACCTGATGGACACCGTGGATGCGGTCCTTAAATTAGGCTACGCGGATGAGACGAAGATGGGCGTGACCGGCGGCAGCGGCGGCGGGCTTCTGACTGATTGGGTGGTGACCCATACCAATCGCTTTAAGGCGGCCGTGGCCCAGCGCGATATTACCGATTGGGCTAACTGGTGGTACACGGCCGACTTTACTTTATTTCAGCCCACTTGGTTCGAGGGCGCGCCGTTCGACCATCCGGAGGAGTTCAAAAAGTATTCGCCAATAACTTACGTGAAGAATATTCAAACGCCCATGATGTTTATTCTAGGCGAGGCGGACTACCGCACTCCACCAACGGCCGGAGGCGAGGACTTCTATCGCGCGCTGAAGTATCGCAAGATTGATACAGTGATGGTACGGTTTCCCGGCGAAAGTCATGAGCTATCGCGCAGCGGGCAGCCATGGCACCGTGTGGAGCGGCTGGAGAATATCGTCAACTGGATGGATAAGTACCTGATGGGGGTGCCGGAGCCGCAATATGGAACGGGACAGTAGATTGTGCCGAACGGCAGCTACACTGATGCAAGAGGTGTAGACGATGGATTGGACGCCAGGCGGCGGGAACGATGATGTAGAAGACCGGCGAGACTCCTCCGGCGGCGGGGGTGGCGGCTTCGGGTTTGGCGGTGGCGGCGGGATCGGCATTGCCGGGATCATCGTCCTTGGCGTGGTGAGCCTGGTGACTGGGCGCAACTTCCTGGGCGGCTATCTTCGCGGTGGCGGTGCAGTCGCGCCGCAGTCGCAGTCGCAGATGGCTCCGGCGGGAGCGTCGCGCCCTCACTCGGCCGCTGAGGACCGGTCGGCGCAACTGGTCTCATTTGTACTTAACGATGTGCAGAAGACCTGGACGACGCTTCTTCCCGAGCAGACCGGCAGAGACTATCGCCACGCCAAGCTGGTACTCTTTCGCAATCGCACCTATTCCGGCTGCGGCACGGCGCAATCGGCCACCGGACCCTTTTACTGTCCGCAAGACGAGAAGGTCTATATCGACCTGAGCTTCTGGGATGAACTGGCGCACTTCGGCGGTGGCACCAGTGAGTTTGCCCAGGCTTATGTCATCGCGCACGAGCTCGGCCACCATGTACAGAAAATCCTTGGGACGGAGCAGAAGGTAAGCCGCCTCAGCAGCCAAGAGCCCTCCGAGCGCAACCATCTCTCGGTTGACCTTGAACTCCAGGCCGACTGTTTTGCGGGCATCTGGGCGAAGACGGGGGAGGATCGCGGTTTCATCCATGCGGCGGACATCGCCTCCGGGTTGAAGGCGGCGGCGGCGGTGGGCGACGACCACCTCCAGAAGATGGAGCGCGGCACGGTCAGCCCGGAGACCTTTACCCATGGGAGTTCGGCACAACGCGAACACTGGTTCGAGACGGGCCTTCAGCAGGGAACGATTGAGGCTTGCAACACGTTTGCGCGTCCCTGATGCTCACTTACAAAGTGCCTTGCTGGTGGCTTTATGCGAGTGCCGCGCGTGTAAGGCTCGGCCGAATCATGTGGAACGGGCAAATACATAACTGCTTGCCCGGTCTGCTACAGTTTCACGATGGAAATGTGCCTAAAAAATCTTGTGCTGACCGGTTTCCGGCGTGTCGCAATGCTGGCGGCCCTTCTGTCCCTCGAGCTCCCAGGTCAGCTGCCCGCACAAACACCAGCCACCAACCCGGCCATTCCCGACTGGGCTCAACCCAGCTCCCCGACGCACGTCCAGGTGCCTCCACCCGGCGATTTCCACCGCCCGAGCCGCAATGTCAATCAACCTCTCGGGATCTTCGAGGGACAGTCTGACGTGGGTGCCGCGTTAGTACCCGGCAGCGCCAACTTCAACACTTCTACTGGAAAATACACCATTACCTCCGCCGGGTATAACATCTGGTACTCACGCGATGAGTTCCATTTTCTTTGGAAGAAAATCTCCGGCGATCTCTCACTCGCGGCCGACGTCTCTTTCCCTGACGCGAACGGGTACGATGATCGAAAAGCCGTGCTTATTATCCGCCAAAGCCTCGACGACGGCTCCAAGGAAGCCATGCTCGGCGAACACGGAACGGGCATGATCCACATGGCCTGGCGTCCAGAAACCAACCGGCAGATGAAGGATATGCAGTTTCGCTTTGGGGGCACCCTCGCCGGCGCGCCAGTCAGGCGGATCGGCATCGAAAAGCATGGAGACTCGATCTCCATCTTTGTCAGCTTTGAAGGGGAACCCATGCACCAGCTAAGTCCTCCGCTGAAGCTGCCGTTTGAAGGACCCTTCTATGCCGGTATCGGCTTTTGCTCGCATCAGCCCGCGAAGACGGACACAGCCATCCTGTCGAACGTGATCCTGGAGAACGCGGCCGGCAAGGTGCATTAGCTTTTAGGGTCTATCCGTAAATCGTCAGCCTAACTGTACAAGCTCATGGGTCCCGTCCGTAAAATGGGATCGTATCTTCTCGGCGGTAGCCGTGCTGACGACGGCGGTCAGCGCATCGGGCTTGGCTTGCTTGATGCCGCGAATGCTGCCGAAGTGCTCCAGCAGCCGCTGTCGCGTTCGCGGACCTACGCCCGGGATCGCATCGAGCTCGTTCTCCCGATCGCGCATCTGGCGGCGCTTGCGGTGGTAAGTGACGGCAAAGCGGTGGCTCTCATCGCGAATCTTCTGCACAAGGTGCAGCACCGGCGAGCGGCGGTCGAGCACCACTGGCTCATCCTCCTGCCCATGGACATAGATAATCTCTTCGCGTTTAGCGATGGAGGCTAGGGGTTGGAGGGTGACGCCGATCTCCGAAAGCGCTGCGGCGGCGGATGAGAGCTGGCCCAGGCCGCCATCGATCAGAATCAGGGAGGGGAAGGGCTTTTTATCGGCGAGCAGGCGGCTGTAGCGGCGCTGGACGACCTCGCGCATGGAGGCAAAGTCGTCGACGCCGGTGACGGTTTTCACCTGAAACTTGCGGTAGTCGGCCTTCTTCATCGCGCCATCCTCCCACACAACCATGGAGGCGACCGTCTCGGCACCCTGGATATGCGAGATGTCGAAGCACTCGATGCGCCGCGGAAGTTCTTCCAGGGTAAGGGCGTCCTGGAGCGCTTCCTGAATGGCCTTAATGCTCGGCTGCAGGACGCGGAAGCGCTGGTCGTAGGACTGCTTGGCATTCTGGCAGACGAGATCGACCAGCGACCGCTTTTCCCCACGCTGGGGCGCGGCGAGCTCAATCCGGTGCCCGGCACGCTCGGAGAGGAGATCGGTCAGCACCGCGCGGTCGGGAAAGTCGACCGGCACCAGGATCGAACGCGGCACGTAGCTTTGATCAAGATACAGCTGTTTTAGCAGGGCGGAGAAAAAGATCGCCGGGCTGAACGCCGCTCCCAACTCCGTAATGCTTGCGTGCTGCGTCACGGGCTCGCCCTCGGTAAGGTCCGAGACCTCCGGTGCGGGACAGCACGGGTCCGGCTCCCAGCGTGGCGCAACTTCGAGTGCCTCTTCGCTGAGCGTGTCGGAGAGCGACTCCGGCAGCTCCTCCCAGAAGAAGTCCCGCCGGTCGACGATCTTTCCGGCGCGCATATGGAAGAGGTTGACGGCCAGCATCTCGTTTTCGTAGTGGAAGCCGAAGACATCCGCGTCTTCGTTGTCCGCCGTGGCGATGCGCTGCTTGTCCTGCATCTGGTGGACGGTAACGATCTGGTCGCGCAGCCGCGCCGCGAGCTCAAACTGCTCGTTCCCGGCCGCCGCCGCCATGCGCTTGGTTAGTTTCTGCTCCAGCTCATGCGGCTTGCCTTCAAGAAACAGCTGCACGTCGCGAATGGTCTCCCTGTAAGCCTCGATCGTCGTCAACCCGTCCACGCATGGCCCGAGGCAGCGCTTGATGTAGTACTGCAAACACGCTCGCGGATGATAGCGCGACAGGTCCACCTTGCAGCTGGGAATTAAAAAGCTGCGGTGGATCAGGTCCACCAGCCGGTGCGCCAGGTTGCCGGGAAAATACGGTCCAAAGTAGCAGCCGCCATCTTTTCGAAGCCGCCGCGTCACGAAGACCTTCGGATAGCGGTCGTTCATCGTCAGCTTGATATAAGGATAGGTCTTGTCATCGCGCAACAGGATATTGAAGCGCGGCTTCCGCTGCTTGATGAGATTATTTTCAAGCGCCAGCGCTTCATGCTCATTGGCAACCGTAATATATTCGACATCGACCGCCTCCCGCATCAGCGAGCCGGTCTTCTGGTTCATCTGCGAGGCTTCGAGGAAATAGGAACGCACCCGCGAGCGCAGGTTTTTCGCCTTGCCGACGTAGATCACCTCGCCCTCGGCGTTCTTGTAGAGATAGCAGCCGGGCGAGGTGGGCAGCGTGCGGATTTTTGCGTGAAGGTCCATCGACTCCTTCAAGTTTAGAGGGAGAGGCGGGGTAGTGTCCCGATCCGCTCCAGAACTTTTGACGCGATAGAAGGGCGAAAGTTCCACCTCAGCCCTCCTTGCAGAGTCAGACGCGCTTTCCTCAAGCCGCTAAGCCGTTCCCTGTGAGTACCTTGCGTACTACTACCCGAAATGGCTTCCGGCTTGCATACTCACTTATGTTGCCCTGCTGTACTCCCCAAGGTAAGAAGATGGAGATGAAATTCATGATGACGGCCTCAAACAGAACTATCGTTTTCCCCAGTCTGCTTACGGCGGCTGCTCTCACCCTGTGTGTCCTCTCCACCGGCTGCTCCACGAAGAACTACGTCCGCTCCCAGACCACGCCGGTCATCCAGCAGACCAACGATCTGGACGCGAAGACCGCCGCCGATCACCGGACGATCCTCGATACGGACGAGCGCGCCCAGAAGGGCATCGCCGGTGCCATGGATGCCGCCAACACCGCCGATACCCATGCCGGAGCCGCAGGCCAGTCCGCCGACGCGGCGGGCGGATCCGCTCGGGACGCTTACAATCGTGTCGATTCGCTCTCCGGCGTTGTCGCCAATCTCGACAACTACAAGCCGCTTTCCACCATCAACGTGACCTTCGGTTTCGATAAATCGGTACTCTCGGCGGAAGATCGAAAAGAATTAGACAGCTTTGCCTCGACATTGGCTACAGCGAGGGGTTATATTCTCCAAGTCACCGGCGGAACGGACTCCGTCGGCGACGCGCAGTACAACTATCAGCTCAGCCAGCGCCGGGCCGATGCAGTCGTCAATTACCTAGCCGTCAAGCACGGCATCCCGCCGCACAAGTTCTTCCTTGTGGGCATCGGGAAGGACGTTCAGGTAGCCAGCGACCGCACGTCGGCGGGGCGCGCCAAAAACCGGCGAGTTGAGGTGCAGTTGCTGTCCAACATGACTTCGTCCGACGCTTCGCTTGTCGCGCCTCACAAGCCGTAAAGGAGCGCCGGTCAACCATCTTCGCTCGACTATCCGCACTTGTAATTCCTTTCACCAAAGCTTTCGCCGAACCATGCAGTAAGACGAGAAGCACCTTTCTAAACAGAACGGCGGGAAGCATGCGCACGACCCCCGCCGTCCTCCCTCCTTACTGTTGCAGCTTGCGATACACCACTCCCATCAGCAGCGCCGCAAGAATTACCCAGGCGAACTGATACCAGTAAAAGAATGGAAATCCCCATAGCGCCGGAGTCGACCGCGCGTACAGCTGCGGGAAACAGAGTCCCAGATACGGTAGCAACAGCAGGCAGCTCCAGCGACTCAGGCGCTTCTTCGGCTTGGGGGCAAGCTCGCTCATGTTGCGCTAGCATACGGCATTCACGTCGAAACGCAAACGTGGGCTTCGGTATCGGATAAACTTGAGCCATGCCGCAAGCACCGTCGCTCGAAGAAGCTATTGCCATTATGGCGCGCCTGCGCGGCCCGGACGGTTGCCCCTGGGATCGCGAACAGACCTTCGACTCCATTAAGCGCCACACGCTGGAGGAGACGTATGAGGTCTTCGACGCGATCGAGCGCCGCGCCTGGCCCGACCTCAAGGACGAGCTGGGCGACCTGCTCCTACAGGTCCTCTTCTATAGCCAGATGGCGTCGGAGGCCGGCTACTTTACGATAGAAGAGGTGGCCGCCAACCTTTGCGCGAAGCTCATCCGCCGCCATCCCCACATCTTCGCCGACACCGTCGCGACCACGCCCGACGCCGTCCTCCGCAACTGGGAGCAGATCAAGAAGGCTGAAAAAGCCGCCGCGCCGCGAACCTCGCTCCTTGAAGACATACCCCGCTCCATGCCGGCCATCCTCGAAGCGTCAAAGCTAGGCTCTCGCGCCGCGAAAGTTGGGTTCGACTGGCCCGATCCGCAAGGCCTCTTCGACAAGCTGCACGAGGAGATCGCCGAACTGCAGGCCGAGGTCTCCGCCCAGCAGCAGGATGCCATGGAGGATGAACTCGGCGATCTCCTCTTTACGGCCGTCAACCTCGCCCGCCATCTGCATGTCGATCCGGAGTCCGCGCTTCGCCGCGCCAACGCCAAGTTCCGCGCCCGCTTTACCGCGATCGAGCATGCCGCCGGAGGTCCCGGAGCTCTGTCCGCGCTCACGCCCGCCGCGCTTGACCTCCTCTGGCATGATGCCAAACTCGCCGGGGCTGTCCGCTAGCTCATGCCGGAACTTCGTATAGCGCACCTGGACCAGCTGTCTCAGTTCGACCGCTGCGTTGAGATTCAGATCGCGGTCTGGGGCTACGCCGACGGCGATGTCATCCCCCGCCGAATGTTCCTTCTGGCCCAGCGCATCGGCGGCCAGGTGCTCGGCGCATTCGATTCTGAAGCAAGAAATATGATCATCGCCTTCGCCATGGCGCTCCCCGGCTTTCGTGACGGTCTGCCCTACCTACACTCGCACATGCTCGCCGTTTTGCCGGAGTACCGTAACGCCGGTCTGGGCCGGCGATTGAAGCTGGCGCAACGCGATGACGCCCTCGCCCGAGGCTTTGAATTGATGGAGTGGACCTTCGACCCGCTGGAGATCAAAAACGCCTACCTCAATCTCCATAAGCTGGGTGCCATCGTTCGCCGCTATCACCCGGACTTCTATGGCCCGTCTTCCTCGCCGCTGCAAGGCGGTCTGCCCACGGACCGCCTCTACGCCGAGTGGTGGATGCGCTCCTCACATGTCGAGGCCCGTCTGCGAGGGGATGCCCCGCCGCCCACCCTCGCGGCTCGCGTGGAGGTTTCCGGACAAGTAGGCCTGTGGAAAGAGAATATCGCCCAGCGTACACTAGCCGAGCAACTTCAAACGAAGAACCGGACACTATTCGAAGCCGCCTTCTCCCGCGGTCTCGCCGCCATCGATTACGCAAGGGACGCAGAGGGAAACGGCGCGTTTCTCTTCGGTCCGTGGCCGCAAACGAACCACAAAGCTCCCTAGAGAGCCAGGACGCCGCACCATGATTCGCATCGACGCCATCCACCTCCGCGAGATCAACATGCCGCTCGCGCATCCCTTCGAAACCAGCTTCGGCCTCACCGACGCCCGCCGCATTTTACTGGTCGAGCTCGAATCCGATGGCCTCACCGCATGGGGCGAGTGCGTCGCGGGAGAGCACCCCTTCTTCTCCGAAGAATCCATCGACACCGCCTGGATCGTCACCGAACAGGAGCTAGCTCCTCTTCTACTCGACGCGATCGGCGTTATCGGAGGCGGCAGCTGCCCAGCCGTCTTCAAGCAGGTGCGCGGCAATCGCATGGCCAAGGCCGCGCTGGAGAACGCCGTCTGGGACCTTGAAGCCCAGCGTAAAGGTGCTTCACTCGCACAACTCCTCGGCGGCACCCGTGAGGTTATCGTCTGCGGCGTCTCCATCGGCATTCAGCCCTCCATCGCCCACCTGATGGATAAGATAGCCGTTGAGGTCGCCGCCGGTTACCGGCGCATCAAGCTCAAGTGCAAGCCCGGCTGGGACACCCTTATCTTCGAAGCCGCGCGCGCCCGCTGGCCGGAGATTCTGCTCTCCTGCGATGCCAACTCAGCCTATCGGATGCGTGACTTCGAGCACATCAAGAGCTGGGACCAATTCAATCTCCTGATGATCGAGCAGCCCCTCTGGCACGACGACTTTTACTTCCACTCCATGCTCCAGAAGCAGATCGAGACCTCTATCTGTCTCGATGAATCCATTCGCAACCGCCGCGACGCCCTCGCCGCCATCGACATGGACTCCTGCCGCATCATCAATATCAAAAACGGACGCGTCGGCGGTTTCTCCGAGGCTATCGCCGTCCATAACGCCGCCGCTGAACGAGGTATCCCCGTCTGGTGCGGCGGTATGCTCGAGACCGGCATCGGGCGCGCTCACAACATCGCGCTCTCGTCGCTTCCGAACTTCGCGCTCCCCGGCGATGTCTCCGCCTCCGCCCGTTACTGGGCTGAAGATATTATCGACCCGCCCGTAACGGTCAGCCAGGAGGGCGAGATCGCCGTACCGGTGACCGCCGGAAGCGGCTATCCCGTTCGGCGTGACCGCATCGAAGCACTCACTGTCCGCCGTGCCACCCTGCGCGCTAAAGCCATGGCCCCTGCGTAGCACTTCGTAGAGTGCGATTGCACAAGCACCTACTTGCCCGGCAACGGCGTAGCGAGCAGCATTTGAATCGCGTCCCGGTAGCTCAACGGTCCGATCGTCTGAAAGTCGGACGCCCTCACCTCGGTATGTACGTTCATCTGCTTCACCATCAATGCGCGCACGCTTATCTGCTGCGTAAAGAGTGTGTAAATCCATCGTCCACCCCCGGCGTCCGCCTGTTCCAGCAGAAGGTTCCCACCCGGGTAGATGTGCGCCAGCATCCCCCAGCCGAAGTTGACCGGCTTAAAGATATGCCCTTCCATGCGCAGCATCTGGCGCGACTTTGTGTCGATCCACATCCGTCCCTCTAATCCCGTTAGACCTTCGGAGGTCGTGGTGGGCGCCGTCCAGTTCGGATTCGGATGGTAATCCATCACGACCTCGCCATCGCCATGGTCCAACCCGCTCGGCGGCTGTCCGGGCGCATACGTGTAGAGCATCGCGTCCGGCATCATGCTGATAAGATCGGCCGCCAACTTCTTCCCGGAGTCCTCGTTTCTCACGTGCTTGAAGAACGCTCCGGGCGAAGCTGCCAGGTCGTCCAGCCGCGATCGTTCCGACGCGTCCTCGTCCGTCGTCAATGGCTTGCCATCGCGCAGAATCAGCCGCGCCACGGTACCGTCCCTGCTTTCAATCACGTCGCGAGTCTGGTCGCCCTTCGCGTCCACCAGGTGCATCCGGTAGCGCAAGTAACTATTTTGATGGTGGAGGATGACAACCTCGTCCGCCGCTGTATCGACCGCCCAGTCTCGCGGCGCGCGCATCGTTGCCGGTCCCTGAGCGCGAAGTGGGAGGATCGCCAAACATAACAAGCAACGAAACAGGACGGGGCCAAGTGTCGAAGGAGGGAGCCGGTCGCCAACCATCCCCATCAGACGTAAACCACCTCCGCAAAGTTTTACCGTTTGCCTCCGGCCCCGGCCTTGGGTATAGTTCGGGCAAGACACCACGCATTCGGCACACCATTCACCAGACCCAGGGCCACGCCCGCAGAGGAGCAGCAGCGCATGAAATCAGTAGAGGACTCTACCGTCATCGGCAAATCGGTCGTTATCCGCGGGGAGCTTACCGGCAGCGAAGACCTCTTTATGGACGGCACGATTGAGGGCACCATCACGCTTACGAACAGCCGCCTGACCATCGGCCCCAATGCCCACGTCACGGCCAATATTTCTGTACAGGATGTCATTATCTTCGGCAGGGTCGACGGCAACATCCAGGCCACCGGCAGCATCGATCTTCGCCAGTCCGCCGCCGTGATCGGCGATGTACTCGCCGGCCGCCTCGCCATCGAAGAGAGCGCCATGATTCGAGGCCGCGTGGAGTTGAACCCCACCGCCGCCGCCAAGGCGTAGCCTACACGCATGGGTCTCTTCGGCACGCAATCCAAGGGCGGCGCGGGTCATGGTGAACGTGTTCCGCGCCACTCCAGCGGCTGGGCGCAACTGCTTGCTTATCTGCGCGCGCGCGAGTCGCTCCGCATCCTCGATGTCGGTCCTACCTCGTCGCACAATATCAATTACATCACCAATCTAGGCCATAGCATCTATATGGCGAATCTCGCCGAAGAGGCGGCACGTCCAGAGTGGCTCCTTCCCGTGGAACCAGGCGAACCGCCGACTTATAACATCGATGGGTTTATCGGAGTAAACCTGAATTTTTCAGGGCGCACCTTCGATGTCATCGTCCTTTGGGATGCGATCGATTATCTTCCCGAGCCGCTGATCGCTCCCGTAATGGCGCGCCTCCACGAGGTGCTCCAGCCCGGTGGCCAACTGCTGGCCTTCTTTCACTCGAAAAATACCGGCCCGGAGGCCGTATTCCGTCGGTATCACCTGACCGATAAAGATGTGGTCGAGATGCAGTTGATCGGTAATTACCCGCTGCTGCATACCTTCAACAACCGTCAGATTGAGAAGCTGCTCGGGAGCTTCAGTGGAACGAAGTTCTTTCTGGCCAAGGATAGCTTCCGCGAAGTCGTAGCCACCCGCTGAACGATCAGCTTATAAACAATAAGGGGAGGCGATTTATTCGCCTCCCCTTATTTGTTATCCCGATTCTACTGCTCGGCCTTACTCTTACGTTCGGCCCACCGCCGCTTCATCGCATCCGCGATTGCCTTCCGTCCTTCGGGGCTTAGCTTCCGCTTTTTGGGCGCGCCGGCGGATGGTGCCTTTGCCGCGGTGGAAGCATTTTTGCTTCCCTTCGGCCGCCCGCGACCAGCCTTCTTGGTGGGCGTGCTTGGTGAAGAAGACACGCCTTGAAGTACCTCGCGCGCCTCGGTCAGCTTTGCAATCTGCGCGTCTATCTGTGCAATGATCGAATCCACTTCCACAAACTACCCCCTTGTCGACTTCTTCATTATTAACCTAAAGCTGAATGAGCCTTCCCTTTGAACAATACAGAGATCAATAGTAGATGGCAATCCACGTCATGGATTATTTCGCGCTAACTGCTCGGAAAGGAACCTTTACTTACACACCTCGCTGGATGCCATACTCCATCTCTATCTAAGCCAGTGTTAGACTTCGCTCAGTCATGCGATCCATTCCGCCTAAGCTCTGGCTTCTCGCCGTATTATCCGCGGTGCTGCAGACCCTTTCTTTCCCGCTCGCGGGACCGATACCCGTCTGGCGCACCGCTTTCTGCTGGGCCGCTCTTGTCCCATTTTTATTCGCGCTAAAGAGTCCATCGAGATCGGAGGCCGCGCTTACTCCTAAGCAAGGCGCCGCGCTCGGCTATCTCTGCGGCGCGCTCTGGTATCTCGGCAACTGCTATTGGATCTACCAAACGATGTATCTCTACGGCGGCTTGCCCAAGCCGGTCGCCGCCGTCATTCTCGTTCTCTTTTGTCTTTACCTCGGTCTTTATCATGCTGCCTTCGCCATGCTTTTCATGGTCCTGCGCCGCTCCCCTCTTGGTGTCCAGGGCGCGCTTCTGCTCTCGCCCTTTCTTTGGGTCGCGGTTGAGTTAGCCCGCGCGCGCATTACCGGCTTCCCCTGGGACCTGCTTGGCAACGCTCAGGTCGATAACTCCACGCTCACCCGCCTGGTGCCCCTCACCGGTGTCTACGGCCTCTCCTTCTTAATTGCCGCCGTCAACGCGCTTTGGCTCCTGCGCCTACGCCTCCGCGCCCGCCGCTATACCCGTCCGGCACTTACCTTTGCGGGTGTGCTCATCGTCCTTCTTTATCTAAGTGTTCTTCGCCGCGTCCATCCCCCTGCTCACTTATCCGCCACCGAGAACGCGGTACTTATCCAGGAAAATTTAAGCGTAGGCACGGAAGCGACAGGGAACTACGAATCCCGTGATCAGATGCTCCAGTCCTTCGCTCAACTTAGCCTCCATCCACCCGCCGACCGATGTTTCGGCATCCCCGAACTACCCTCCACCCACTGCGTTCACTTCATAGGCGATGCTCCCCGAGACCGGCCCGCCAACCTCATCGCCTGGCCCGAAGCTCCCGCCGGCTTTCGCACCGACGATCCTACCCTCGTCGCCGCCCTTGGCCAGCTTGCCCGTACCGTCTCCGCCCCGCTCGTCATCGGCAGCCTCGGCATCGTCCCCGACCCCACCGCACCACGAGGGCTCCGCGAGTACGACTCCGCCGCGCTCGTCCGCTCCGACGGCACCCCAGCCGGGCGGTACGACAAGATTCACCTCGTTCCCTGGGGCGAATACGTCCCCTTCAAGCAGCTCTTTTCCTTCGCCGACCGTCTCACCGCCGGCGTCGGCAACATGGATCGCGGCACCGCCCGTACCGTCTTCCAAGCCGATGGCCACAAAATTGGTATCTTCATCTGTTACGAGTCCATCTTCGGCGACGAAGTTCGCAAATTCGTGCAAAACGGTGCCGAAGTCCTCGTCAACATCTCCGACGACGGCTGGTACGGCGACACCTCCGCCGCCTGGCAGCACCTCAACATGGTCCGCATGCGCGCCATTGAGAACCGCCGCTGGATACTCCGCTCCACCAATACCGGCGTCACCGCCGCCATCGATCCCTACGGACGCGTCACCGCTTCCATCCCGCGCCACATCCGCTCCGCCCTTCGTGCCGAGTATAGCTACGAGACCGCCACCACCTTCTACACCCGCCACGGCGACCTCTTCGCCTATGCCTGCGCCCTGGTCGCCACGCTTGCCCTTGCCTACAGCTTGATCCGCGCGAATGAAATAAACTAACTTCATGCTCGACGATCTCGAATTCCGCTACTCCCCAGTCCGCGCGCAAGTCCGCGAGCTGCGGGAGTATCTTTGACGCCTCCCGCCTCCGCCGCGAACTAGCCACCCTCGAAGAGAAGATCGCCGACCCCGCCGTCTGGGCTGACGCCGCGCGCTCCCAACCCCTCATGCGCGAACGCAAGCGCCTCGAAACCCTCCTCGCCGACGACTCCGAACTCGCCCGCCGCTCCGACGACATCGAGGCCTACTTCGATCTCGCCCGCGAAGGTGAAGATACGGAGCCCGACCTCGTCCGCGAAATCCCCGCGCTGATCGATTTTTCCGAAGCCCTCGAATCGAAGACCATGCTCTCCGGCGAGACCGACCCCCTCAACGCCATCCTCACCGTCCATCCCGGCGCGGGCGGCACCGAGTCCCAGGACTGGGCAGAGATGCTCATGCGCATGTATATCCGATGGGGCGAACGCCAGCGCTTCAAGGTTGAAATCAACGAGATTCAGGATGGCGACGAGGCCGGCATCAAGTCCGCCACCTTCACCATCTCCGGCGACTTCGCCTTCGGCCTGCTCTCGGGCGAAACCGGCGTCCATCGCCTCGTCCGCATCTCGCCATTCGACTCCGCCAAGCGCCGCCATACTTCGTTCGCCTCCGTCTTCGTCTCGCCGGAAATCGACGACACCATCGTCATCGACATCAAGACCGAAGACCTCCGCATCGATACCTACCGCTCCGGCGGCAAGGGCGGCCAGCACGTCAACACCACCGACTCCGCCGTCCGCATCACCCATCTCCCTACCGGCCTCGTCACCGGCTGCCAGAACGAGCGTTCCCAGCATAAAAATAAAGAGCGCGCCATGAAGATGATGCGATCGAAACTCTACGAGTACGAGCTGGATAAGAAGAAAGCCACCGCCCGCAAGCTCGAAGACTCCAAGCTCGACATCAAGTTCGGATCGCAGATACGCTCCTACGTCCTCCAGCCCTACCGCATGGCCAAGGACCTCCGCACTCGTGTCGAAGTCGGCGACGTGGACAAGGTCCTCGACGGTGCTCTCGACCCCTTTATTCAGGGCTATCTCCGGATGCGCCGCGAAGGAAACTTTCCCGCCGAACCCGCCCCCGACGATGACCTGGTGGGCTAACTGGTGGGCTAAATCGCATTTGGTGTCCCTTATGAGGGACTGCAAGGCTTCCCATAAGAAACAGGTTCCAACAAGCCCATACCGAGATGACGTGATGCAGGGTGCTCTCGATAGGCGGTGAGGCGTTGGCAGTAGCTGCCGCAAACAACTATCGTCTCCTCCGATCACGCGGCATCACCATCCGCAAGACCATCGACTGCCTGATTGCCACTTTCTGTATCGCCGAAGGCCACATCCTTCTCCACGACGACCGCGACTTCGACCTCTTCGAAGACCACCTCGGCCTCCAGGTCATCCATCCCCCCAGCCACTGAGAACGCCGAGTTCCATCCACCGCGAAGCTTGCCGCATCCAATCCAGCATGACCGACCCAACCATCGCCGCCGCCGAATCCGCCGAACTCCGCGCCCAGCTCGCAGCTCTTCTCAAGGGTGGCCAGGCTCACGTCACCTTCGACGCCGCCCTTAAAGATTTTCCTGTAGCTCTGCGCGCCACTGTCCCCGAAGGCCTCCCCTACTCCGCCTGGCAGATTCTCGAGCATCTCCGTTTTACCCAGCGCGACATCCTCAACTTCTCCGCTCCGCCCAGTGGCGGCTACCAGCATTCGCAGTGGCCCGATGCTTACTGGCCCAAATCCTCCGAGCCATCTTCGCCCGCTGCCTGGGACCAAACCATCGCCGCCATCCATGCCGACCTCGCCACGTTTCTCGCGCTACTCCAAAATCCGGCGGCCGATCTCTCCAAACCCTTTCGCTGGGGCGACGGCCAAAACCTCCTCCGTGAAGCTCTCCTTATCGCCGACCACAACGCTTACCACCTCGGCGAACTCGTCATCCTACGCCGTCTGCTCGGTAGTTGGCCCGCATGAACGAACCGGCCCTCATCCGCGAGATGCTCGCCTTTAAGGCCATCGCCGTCGTCGGCCTCTCCGACCGCCCTGACCGCCCTAGCTTCTACGTCTCCGCATACATGCGGCAACACGGCTACACCATCTATCCAGTCAACCCGGGGCTTAAGACCGTTCTCGATCAGCCCGCATACCCTAGCCTCGCCGACCTTCCCATCAAGCCCAGCCTCGTCAATGTCTTCCGCAACGCCGGCTTCCTTCCCGCCATCGTCGACGAGATGATCGCCCTCGGCCTCACCCACCTATGGACGCAGAAGGGAATCGTCGACCACCCCGCCGCCGCCCGTGCCGAAGCCGCCGGCATCCGCGTCGTCATGGATCGCTGCCTCATGGTCGAACATCGCAACCTGTAACCTCCGGGCTATTCGGCTGTCCTACCGTGTAGGTTAACAACATATGATCCGTCGCCGCCTCGCCGTCTTTCTGTTTCTCTTGTGCATCGCCGGTTCGCATTTCGCAGCCTATGCACAGCTCCAGGAGGCGGGCGACGGCGGCCCCGGCCCAGTCAAATCGCAGCACCTCACCGCCGAGCTCGTCACCCTCGCCCCTGCCATTGCCCCCGGCGGCACCCAGCAGGTCGGTCTCGTCCTTACCCTCGAAGAGAAATGGCACGTCTATTGGCTCAACGCCGGCGACGCGGGCGAGCCTCCAAAGATCACCTGGACGCTCCCCTCCGGTATCACCGCCAGCCCCATGCAGTTTCCCATTCCGACCCGTCTCCCCAATGGCCCGCTCATGGACTTCGGCTACGAGGACGAGGCCGCCTTTCCCGTCCTCCTCACCGCCGCCAAATCCCTCAAGCCCGGCCCCGTCCATCTCGACGCCCACGTCCGCTGGCTCGTCTGCCGCGAAGTCTGCATTCCCGGCAAAGCCCACCTCGGC